>JACPTJ010000396.1 GCA_016192835.1 Betaproteobacteria bacterium | reverse complement strand
CGTCGAAGCGCCATTAGCGCTCGTCAATCCCTATTGTTTCGAACCGCCGATCGCACCGCATTTGGCGGCGGAGCAAGCCGGCGTAGTCATCGATCTCGCGATCATCGCCGCCGCATTTGAACGGCTTGCCGCGATCGCTGATATCGTGATCGTCGAAGGTGTCGGCGGATTTTGCGTGCCGCTAAATCGTAGCGAAGACTCTGCTGATCTCGCGCAACGCCTGGGGTTGCCGGTGATACTGGTGGTGGGCTTGCGCCTGGGTTGTCTCAATCATGCGCTGTTGACGGCTCGCGCGATCCGCGCCCAAGGGCTCACGGTCGCCGGCTGGATCGCCAACCGCATCGACCCGGCGATGGCCGCCGCCGAACGCAATGTGGCGGCGCTTGCCGAGCGTCTCGCCGCGCCGTTGCTCGGCGTGGTCGAGTTCATGGCGGCGCCCGACCCGGGGCGTATCGCCGCTCAACGCGCCGTTGCTCGGCGTGGTCGAGTTCATGGCGGCGCCCGACCCGGGGCGTATCGCCGCTCAACGCGCCTTTTCCGGTCTCGCCAAGTTGCTGTAAACACCCGCGTGCGCAGCATCGCCCAGACCATGCGACAACTTAACCGCAACGTGCGCATGGTCTTTGACGATTTGCGAATGACCAAAAACTCTTGCCCCTCTGCCTGCGTTTGAAGTGGGAGAACAAATTTACCTTGCGTGTCTGGCTAAACCCGATATTCATAAAGGTATGAGTATGATATTATTTTTTCCGGTGTAAGCTGCGCGTAGTGTTTCACTCGCGTGCTCCTTTGACTTGGTGGTCCGGGAAGCATCGATGCTGCTGCAGCCTGCCTCTTATTTCGCCAGTCAAGTTGCAATTGGGAGTTGACTTCGCCTATGGCTATGGCAATCGTATTGATCATATTGATCGTTGGCTCGGTCCTTTTTCACTTTCTGAGCCCGTGGTACTTCACGCCGATCGCCTCCAATTGGGGCACGATCGACGACACGATCAGCATCACGTTCTGGGTCACGGGGGTCGTTTTCGTCGCCGTCAATTTGTTTATGGCTTATTGCGTGCTGCGCTACCGTTACCGGAAGGAAAAACGGGCAGAGTACGAACCCGAGAACAAAAAGCTGGAGGCGTGGCTGGTCGGATTGACCGCGGTGGGAGTCGCCGCCATGTTGGCCCCCGGTTTGGCGGTATGGGCGAAATTCGTCAACGTCCCGGAAGAAGCGACGGTGATCGAGGCCGTGGGCCAGCAGTGGTACTGGAGCTATAGGTTCCCCGGCAAGGACGGCAGGCTGGGTACCGTCGATTCCCGACACATCAGCGATAAAAATCCGTTTGGCATGAATCCCGACGATCCCAACGGACAGGATGACATCCTGATAGCAAGTCCGGAGCTGCATCTCCCCATCGGCAAGCCGGTCAAGGTGCTGCTCCGCTCTAAAGACGTGCTGCATAACTTCTCGGTGGCGCAGATCCGGGTCAAGATGGATCTGGTTCCGGGTCTGGTTACCTATGTCTGGTTCACTCCCACCCGGACCGGGAACTTCGACCTCCTCTGCGAAGAATTATGCGGCATTGCACACTACACCATGCGTGGCAAACTCATTGTGGAAGAAGAGCACGCGTTTCAGACGTGGTTAAGCAGCTATCCGACGTTCGCGCAAACCTCGGCTCAGGCCACCAGCGATGCTGCCGCAGGCAAGCCGCTCTATGCGGTGTGTGCTGCCTGTCATGGCGCGCAAGCGGAGGGCAACGCTGCGCTGCATGCGCCGAAATTGAGCGGGCAAGGCGACTGGTACCTGAAACGGCAATTGAAATATTACAAGCAAGGCGTCCGGGGGGCACACGCCAAGGATGTTTTCGGCAAAATGATGGCGCCGATGGCGGCGACGCTGGGTGATGACGCCGCCATCAATAATGTCAGCGCTTATATCAGGACGCTGCCGGATAATCCCGCCCCGGCCACGGTGAAGGGGAATGCGAACAACGGTCAAAGACATTATGTAACGACCTGTGCGGCCTGCCACGGTGCTAATGGGCGCGGTATACAGGCAATGAATGCGCCCGGGCTGAAGGGTATGAGCGATTGGTATCTGGTCACTCAGTTGAAAAATTTCAAGCAGGGTATTCGCGGCGCCCATCCGCAAGACATGTACGGAGGCCAGATGGCATTGCTGGCCGCGATTCTGACCGACGACCGGGCAGTCGATGATCTCGTTGCCTACATCAACACCTTGAAATGACCGGCCTGCTTGAGCGCCGCATATTATCGTGCTGATGAGACTCAAGCGAATAGCGCGTTAATGATAATTACGAAACCGGACGACAGTCTGGTTTCGCTCGAAGCCCCCCTCGCCCTCCGGGAGAGGGGTTGGGGGTGAGGGATCGAGCGATGTTACACAGTTATGTAAAGCTCGATAATGAAGCAGTAGTGACGAGGAGATTGTGATGGATTACGTTGCGCATGACGCATCGGATTTCGCCCCACCCGCCGAAGTCGGGGAGATGGAACTCTATCATCCGAAAACTTTCATCGGGAAATACATCTGGAGCCAGGACGCGAAAGTCATCGCCATTCAGTACGCGATCACCGCGATCGGGATAGGGTTGGTGGCGTTGGTGCTGTCGTGGTTGATGCGGCTGCAACTGGCGTACCCGAACAGCTTCTCGTTCTTCGTCACCATGCACGGCATGATCATGGTCATCTACCTGCTCACCGCGCTGTTCCTGGGAGGGTTTGGCAACTACCTCATCCCGCTGATGGTGGGGGCCCGCGATATGGTTTTCCCCTATGTCAACATGGTGAGTTACTGGGTCTATCTGACCGCCGTGCTGTTACTGGTCGCGAGTTTCTTCGTGCCGGGCGGACCCACGGGCGCCGGCTGGACCCTGTATCCGCCGCAGGCCATACTCGCGGGCACGCCGGGGGCGACCTGGGGCATTATTCTGATGCTCGTTTCCCTGGCTTTCTTCATCATCGGATTCACCATGGGCGGTTTGAATTATGTGGTGACGGTGTTGCAGGCGCGCACGCGGGGGATGACGATGATGCGCCTGCCCTTGACGGTGTGGGGCATTTTCACGGCCACTGTCCTGGCACTGTTGGCCTTTCCCGCCTTGTTGGTCAGCGCCATCATGATGTTGTTCGACGTGCTGCTCGGCACGAGTTTCTTCATGCCCGCCATCGTCTCGATGGGGCAACAGCTTGACTACGCGGGAGGCAGTCCGGTGTTGTTTCAACACCTGTTCTGGTTCTTCGGCCATCCCGAGGTCTACATCGTCGCCCTGCCGGCTTTCGGCATCGTCTCCGACCTGATCAGCGTGCATGCCAGAAAGAATATCTTCGGCTATCGGATGATGGTGTGGGCGATTGTGATCATCGGCGGCCTGAGTTTCATCGTATGGGCGCACCACATGTACGTCAGCGGCATGAACCCGTACTTCGGCTTCTTTTTCGCCACCACCACGCTGATCATCGCAGTCCCCACGGCCCTCAAGGTCTACAACTGGGTGCTGACGCTGTGGCGCGGCAATATCCAACTCACGGTCCCTATGTATTTTGCCATCGGGTTCATCTTCACGTTTATCAACGGCGGGTTAACGGGCCTGTTCCTCGGTAACGTGACCGTGGACGTCCCGCTTTCCGACACCATGTTTGTCGTCGCCCACTTCCATATGGTGATGGCCATTGCGCCCATCCTGGTGGTGTTCGGGGCGATCTACCATTGGTATCCCAAGATCACCGGGCGCATGCTGAACGATACCCTGGGCAAATTTCACTTCTGGGTCACCTTCGTCGGGAGCTATGCCATCTATTACCCCATGCACTACCTGGGCTTTGCGGGCGTGCCGCGCCGGTATTATGCAATTGGCGGCACGAACTTTATCCCCGACTCGGCGCAGGCCTTGAACGCCAGTATCACCATCGCGGCGTTGATCGTGGGCGTCGTTCAGGTCGTATTTTTGTACAACCTGGTCTGGAGTTATTTCAAAGGCAAGCCAGCGGGGAGCAATCCCTGGGGCGCCACCACGCTGGAGTGGCAAACCGCCGACACTCCGCCGAAGCACGGCAACTTTGGCAAGTCGTTACCGGTGGTCTATCGCTGGGCATACGATTACAGCGTGCCGGGCGCCAAAGACGACTTCATACCGCAAAACGTCCCGCCGCGAGACGTCATCCCCAGTAGCAGTAAGACGTAGGCAGCCCGGAATCCTACGCCGTGACGATGTTCCATCATTTGATGGCCAAGCCCTGGGTAACGGCCCAGGGCAAGGTCGATGACCTTTACGCGGGAGGCGCATCTTCTGCGCTGGCGAAGAAACTCGCCCTGAAGGTATTTCTTGCAGTGGTCGCGGTCCTGTTCTTCCTTTTGGTTACCGCCTATGGCAGCCGGATGGCGTACGAGGACTGGCGTCCCACGCCTCAAGTGAACCTGTTGTGGGCGAATACGCTGGTGCTGATACTGAGTAGTGTCGCCTTGCAATGGGCGCAGTATTCAGTACGCCGTGGGCGGATGGACGCCATGCGAGTCGGCCTGCTTGCCGCCGGGGCTTTCACCGTGGTTTTTCTGTTCGGGCAGATCCTGGCCTGGCGGCAACTGGGCACGATGGTTTATTTTGATATCAGGAACCCTGCAATCGGATTTTTTTACCTGATCACGGGAGTGCATGGGCTGCATCTGGTGGGCGGCTTGGTGGCCTGGGGCAGGACCGCCGCCAAAGTGTGGGGCGATTTTGACGTGGCGAAGATCAGGCAGAGCGTGGAACTCTGTACCACCTACTGGCACTTCCTGCTGCTGGTTTGGCTGGTGCTTTTTGGCCTGTTGTTTACGGGGGATAATTTGGACATTTTATTGAAGATCTGCGGGATCAGGTAAACAGGGCCAAGGACATGACACAAGCTCAAGCGATTCAGACAAATCCGGGAGAAGCCCTGCCTCTGCCTGAAGGCGTCCAAGGCGTCGTCGCCGACTGGTCCTCCGACCAGCGGGCGTTCAAGAACGTCCCGTGGGGCAAGGCCATGATGTGGATCTTCCTCCTCAGCGACACCTTCATCTTCAGCTCTTTTTTGATCTCGTACATGACGGTTCGGATGTCCACCACGGAGCCCTGGCCCAACCCCAGTGAGGTTTTCGCGCTGACGCTCTTCGGCAAGAATATCCCCCTCATCCTGATCGCCATCATGACCTTCGTCCTGATCAGCAGCAGCGGGACGATGGCAATGGCGGTCAAATTCGGTTATGAAAAAAACAAGAAGATGACCTTTATCCTGTTGCTGATCACCGCGGCATTGGGCGCCACCTTCGTCGGGATGCAGGCTTTTGAGTGGTCCAAGCTGATCGCGGAAGGGGTACGACCCTGGGGTAATCCCATGGGCGCGGCCCAGTTCGGCTCGAGTTTTTTCATGATCACGGGTTTCCACGGCACTCACGTGTCGATCGGCGTGATATTCCTGATCATCGTTGCGATTAAGGTATTGCGGGGAGACCTGGACCACCAGAGACCGGGTTTCTTGACCGGCAGGAAAGGCAACTACGAGATCGTCGAAACCATGGGCCTTTATTGGCACTTCGTCGATCTGGTGTGGGTATTCATCTTCGCACTCTTCTATCTTTGGTAAGGGATATCGTGGAACACGCACAGGGGCAACAACCGGCTATCGCGGCACACGCACAGGGGCAGCAACATCCGATCGGTGTTTATCTCAAGATCTGGGGGTTGCTGTTTATTCTCAGCACCGCGTCTTATCTTGTTGACTACTTCCACTTTCAGGGCTATCTCAGGTGGTTTCTGATCATCCTGTTCATGTTGTTGAAGGCCGGGCTGATCGTTGCCGTCTTCATGCACATGATGTGGGAACGGCTGGCCTTGATGTATGCAATTCTGGTCCCGACGCTGTTGTTGATGGTACTGTTGGGCATCGGAGCGCTTGAAGCGGACTACACCTTTTTTACGCGGGGCGTCTTTTTCCTGAAGGGGTTGTTGTAGCGTAACTCGATCGAATTGCGGCGAGCCCATCTTTCTTCGAACTCCGTTCCTTATCACAAGAACTGCCAATGACTGAAAAACGCAACGCGACGAACATTTCGATTATTCTTGGGCTCAGTGTGGTGCTGATGCTGTTTATTTTCGTGCTTGTGGCTCATCACCGCGACATCCCCGACCGGATTCAACAGCATCGCGGCGCGCTGTTGGGCACCGGTTCAAGTGTGGACGAGCGGATTAAACCCGTCGGCCAGGTCGATGTCGCTGCGGAGAAAACTCCGCAGGAGCCGGTGAAAATCGCGGTGGCCGCGTCGACGCCCGGCCGCGACGGGAAACAGGTTTACCAGGCCGGTTGCGTCGCCTGCCACGATGCCGGTATCGCAGGCGCGCCGAAGCTGGGTGACAAGGGCCAGTGGGCCAAGCGCATCGCCAAGGGCCTCGACACTCTTTACGCCAGCGCCGTTAATGGGGTAACGGGGAGCGCGGGAGCGATGCCGGCCAAAGGCGGGAATCCGGCGCTGAGCAACGCCGAGGTCAAGGCCGCCGTCGACTACATGGTAGCGCAGTCGAAATAAGCGGCAGAAACCGTAAAACTCCAGACGTTTCGTTCATTGCGGGATTGGATACCAGGTTTTGCCGATTCCCAGTGCAGCAAGCGCGCAGACAATGATTGGGACAAGGCGATGAACAAGTCGAAGGCAAAGTCGAAGGCAAAGCCGAAGACAAAGGCGAAGACAAATGCAGCATCATCCAGTGGCGCTCCAAAAATGGTCACAGGCATATTCAGAGACAGCGAGTGTGTCGAGCGCGCATACCAATCCGTGACTCAGCGCGGATATGACACAGGCGACATCAACGTGGTCATGTCCGATGACACCCGTAGGCGATACTTCTCTGATGATCGTCACGTCAATATTGAGCTGGGCCGCAAAGTAGCAGAGGGTGGCGAACTCGGCGGACCCATGGGGGGAACAATCGGCACCATCATCCCGGCCATCATCGCCGCGGGTGTCGTGGCGCTTCCTGGCTTGGGTTTGATTCTCGCGGGACCGGTAGCGGTGTCACTCGCGGCTGCTGGGGCCGCTGGTCTGGCAGTTGGCCTTATTGGAGCGCTTAGCGACTGGGGTATCCCGGAGGAGCGCGTCCATCAATACGAAGCGGGTATCCATGACGGCGGCATTCTGATGGGAGTGAAACCGCGCTCCGATCAGGACGCTCGGTATATCGAGCAGCAATGGAAGGCCAGCGGCGGACAACATGTGCATTCATGAACGCCGGTTCTCATATGCGGACCTCGAAGTTTCCTTCAGTGCGGGATCCGAGAGTGCCGGCGGAACAGCAGGCGGTAACAGAGAGATTTAGCTATGGCGAATCATCCCTAACTTTTGCTGCAAAGCGATAAGCCAGTGCGGGGTGGATGATCCCGTTCCTGCCAGCTCCACTTGCGGGTGAGATTTCAGCGCCTGCTCCAATACCGCTTCCTGGTGGGGGTCGAGATCCACGAAAAAGATATGTTTGCCGTCGCTCAAGGCTTGTTCGAAACGGGCAAAGTTGTAGTTGGGTTTCTGGATTCCAAGCAATCCACCTTCCCACGTGCAAAAGCCGAGCAGCACGACAGCGAGGAAAATAAAAGGTATCCAGCCGGCGGCGGTTTCCGTCCAGCCAGCAAAATAAGCGACGGCAAGAACCAGCACGAAAGCGCAAAGCCCGACCACGGCGCCTCGCTCCGTTGAGTGGACAATATCATTCTTCATAAATGACTGGACCTCGTGGAGATGATGATGATGCTCCACCTCCGCGTCGTTCCGGCTGAGTACGTGGACCTGCGGCGTGGAAACGCCCGCGGCCTCCAGTTGCTCTTCAAAGACTTCCAGGTCGTCCAGGCTGGTGCTGATAAAATAATGCCTTAGATTGTTCATAATACACTCCCCCTAGTTTTAGTTTATTACTCTGGCCACTATGCTTATCCTGCACCCGATGACCCCGTTCAGGCAAGGGCCGGCGCGCGGGAGGACCGGCTGCCCGCCTTCGGGGCGGCTTCAGCACCTGCGGTCCCGATACGCTGAAAGAGCTGCGCGCGGCGCATCAGAACACTGACCGCTATACGCACCAATCGCTTCATCGACACGATCTCGCCAAGTCGGCGTAAGCACACTCAGGTTTGTTGGCAGGCTCATCCTGAGAATCCGGCGCGGGGATTTGGTTGCCTCTGGCGGGTGCTTTGTGATAGATTCCCCGTCTTTTTGGCGGCCCGCACCGCGGGTACGGCTCAAGCAGCAACTGCACAGCGGGTACAACCTGCCGCAGCCGCAAACCATCATCGCGCGCGAGATCTACGATCTGCATACGCTGATCTTCGTGATCTGCTGCGTGATCTTCGTGGTCGTGTTCGGCGCGATGTTCTATGCGATCTTCAGGCATCGCAAATCAGTTGGCCACAAAGCTGAGCAGTTCCACGAGAATACCACGGTTGAGATCGTGTGGACCGTGATCCCGTTACTGATCCTGATCGGCATGATGTGGCCTGCGACCAAGACCGTGATCGCGATGAAGGACACCTCCCGCCCCGACCTGACGATCAAGGCCACCGGTTATCAGTGGAAATGGGGTTACGATTATCTGACTGGTGACGGACAGGGCATCAGCTTCTACAGCAGCCTCGCGACGCCGCGCGATCAGCTCGAAGGCAAGGCGCCCAAAGGCGAGCACTATCTGCTCGAGGTTGATAACCCGGTGGTGGTGCCGGTCGGCAAGAAAGTACGCCTCATCACCACCGCCAACGACGTGATCCACGCCTGGTGGGTGCCCGCGTTCGGCGTCAAGCAGGACGCGATCCCCGGCTTTGTGCGCGACACGTGGTTCAAGGTGGACAAGCCCGGCACATATCGCGGCCAATGCGCCGAGTTGTGCGGCAAGGAGCACGGTTACATGCCGATCGTGGTCGAAGCGGTCGAGCCCGAGAAGTACGCATTGTGGGTCGCCGACCAGAAAAAGAAAATGGCGGCGCAGGCCGAAGTCAAAGCATTACGCAAATAGGCATTCAGGAGAGCTTCATGGAAGCAACACACGCACACGCACATGGCCACGATGGCCACGCGCATCATCCGTCGGGCCTCATGCGCTGGATCACGACCACCAACCACAAGGACATCGGCACGCTCTACCTGATCTTCAGCCTGACCATGTTCTTCGTCGGTGGCGTGCTCGCGTTGGGCATCCGCGCCGAGTTGTTCCAGCCCGGACTGCAGTTCTGGCGCCCGGAATTTTTCAACGAGCTGACCACCATGCACGGGCTGATCATGGTTTTCGGCGCGATCATGCCGGCGTTCGTCGGCTTCGCCAACTGGCAGATCCCGATGATGATAGGCGCGCCCGACATGGCGTTCGCGCGCATGAACAACTGGAGCTTCTGGCTGCTGCCGGTGGCGGCCACGCTGCTGGTGGCTTCGTTTTTCGTGCCGGGCGGCGCGCCCGCCGCGGGCTGGACGATTTATGCGCCGCTGTCCACCCAGATGGGGCCCGGCATGGACCTCGGGATTTTCGCGCTGCACATCATGGGCGCGTCCTCCATCATGGGCTCGATCAACATCATCACCACCGTTCTCAACATGCGCGCGCCCGGCATGACGATGATGAAAATGCCGCTGTTCGTATGGACCTGGCTGATCACCGCCTACCTGCTGATCGCGGTGATGCCGGTGCTGGCCGGCGCAATCACGATGGTGCTGACCGACCGCCATTTCGGCACCAATTTCTTCAACGCCGCGGGCGGCGGCGACCCGGTGATGTTCCAGCACATCTTCTGGTTCTTCGGCCATCCCGAGGTCTACATCATGATCCTGCCGGCGTTCGGCATCATCTCGCAGGTGATCCCGGCGTTCGCGAGAAAACCTCTGTTCGGCTACGCCTCAATGGTTTATGCGACCTCGTCGATCGCGATCCTGTCGTTCATCGTGTGGGCGCACCATATGTTCACCACCGGCATGCCGGCGGCGGGGCAGTTGTTTTTCATGTACGCGACGATGCTGATCGCGGTGCCGACCGGCGTCAAGGTGTTCAACTGGATCGCGACCATGTGGAAAGGCTCGATGACGTTCGAGACGCCGATGCTGTTCGCGGTCGGCTTCATTTTCGTGTTCACGATGGGCGGCTTCACCGGGCTGATCCTCGCGATCGCGCCGGTCGATATCCAGGTTCAGGATACCTATTACGTGGTCGCGCATTTCCACTACGTGTTGGTCGCAGGGTCGCTCTTCGCGATTTTCGCGGGGACCTATTTCTGGCTTCCGAAGTGGACCGGCCACCTGTACGACGAGACTCTCGGCAAGTGGCATTTCTGGCTGTCGATGATCTTCTTCAACGTCACGTTTTTCCCGATGCACTTTCTGGGGCTTGCCGGCATGCCGCGCCGCATCCCCGATTACGCGCTGCAGTTCGCCGACTTCAACATGCTCGCGTCGATCGGCGGGTTGGGTTTCGGCTTGAGCCAGGTGATCGTCCTGTGGGTGGTGATCAAGTGTGTCAAGGGCGGCGCGAAGGCGCCGCACAAGCCATGGGAGGGCGCCGATACGCTCGAATGGACGCTGCCATCGCCGCCGCCGTACCACTCTTTCGAGACCCCGCCGGTCGTCAAGTGAGCGGGCACGCGATGGGGCCGCAAACGCCCAATCTCAGGACTGCGCTGATCATGGCGTTCATCGCGCTCGTTTTTTTCATCGGCGTAATCATCCGGCATTGGTTATGGTGACTCAGGCGCAATCGAATCTGCTGACGATGCGAAAACTCCTCGTTGTCGCGGTCGCGATGTTCGGCTTCGGCTTCGCGCTGGTGCCGTTCTACCAGAAGATCTGCGAAGTGACCGGCATCAACAGCCTGCTCAAGCCCGACGAGGTGACGAATACACAGGTCGACGCGGCGCGTTTCGTCACGATCGAGTTCGATTCGAATCTGCGCAGCAAACTGCCGTGGACTTTCCGTCCGCTGCAAACGAGCGTGCGCATCCATCCCGGCGAGCTCGCCACCGTGATGTACGAAATCAGGAACAATTCCGACCGCGCGGTCACCGGCCAGGCGATCCCGAGCTACGGCCCGCAGCTGGCGGCGCGCTACTTCAAGAAGCTCGAGTGCTTCTGCTTCACGCAGCAGACGCTGCAGTCCGGCGAAGCGAAGCAGATGCCGGTCGTGTTCGTGATCGACAAGGCGCTGCCGGACGACGTGAATACGATCACTTTGTCGTATACGTTTTTCGAGGTCGAAGGCGCGGCCAGGAAAGCAATCTGATGCCAATGGGTGACGTCCAGAAACCGGCAAAAGCGACGCCGCTGCAAGTGGCGAAAGCGGTGCTGTG
Source organism: Betaproteobacteria bacterium (assembly GCA_016192835.1). Lineage (GTDB taxonomy): Bacteria > Pseudomonadota > Gammaproteobacteria > Burkholderiales > SG8-41 > PALSA-1004. The sequence continues at coordinate 17,871 of JACPTJ010000396.1, read as the reverse complement.
GTCGTTTTTCGGGATCCGCAAGCGTGCGGCATACGAGAAGGACGCAGTGTCGCTGACGCTGCCGCAGGTGGTCGTTGCCGGCATCATCGGCGCGCTGGTTCTGGTCCTGAGTCTGATCGTGCTGGTGCGTTTGGTCACCAGCTGAAGTCATGGAAATGCAGTTCAAAGTTACGAGGGAGCAAGCATCATGATGAGCCAGTCTGCGCGCTATTTCATTCCGGACCCGTCGCGATATCCGATCTTCGGCTCGGCCGCGCTGCTCGGCATGGCCTCCGGCGCCGCGTTGTGGATGAACGGCGCGGCGTGGGGCAAGTTCGTGCTGATCGCCGGCGTGTGCATCCTGATTTATATGATGTTCGGCTGGTTCGGCAGCGTCGCGCATGAAAGCGAAGGCGGCAAATACAACCGGCAGGTCGACGCCGCCTTCCGCTGGGGCATGAGCTGGTTCATTTTCTCCGAGGTGATGTTCTTCGCGGCGTTTTTCGGCGCGCTGTTTTACATGCGCGTGCTGTCGGTGCCGTGGCTGGGCGATCTCGAGCACAAACTGATCTGGCCTGACTTCACCGCTCAATGGCCGACCGCCGGCCCCGGGCTCGCCGAGAAGTTCACGCCCATGGGGGCGTGGGGAATTCCCGCGCTCAATACGCTGCTGTTGCTGTCGTCCGGCGTCACCGTGACCTGGGCGCACTGGGGAATGCTCAAAAACAACCGCCTGCAGCTGATCGTCGGCCTGATCATGACGATCGCGCTCGGCGCGACATTCCTCGGCTTCCAGGCCTACGAATACGGCCATGCCTACTCCGAACTCAACCTCAGGCTCTCGACCGGCGCCTACGGCGCGACGTTCTACCTGCTGACCGGTTTCCACGGTTTCCACGTGACGATAGGCACGATCATGCTGACGGTGATCCTCGCCCGCTGCATCGCCGGTCATTTCAACGCGGAGCACCATTTCGGATTCGAAGGCGTGGCGTGGTACTGGCACTTTGTCGACGTGGTCTGGCTGCTGCTGTTCATTTTGGTTTATTGGCTGTAATTCCAATTCCACTTCAGGAGTTACATTATTTTCGGTGTAGGGTACGCGTGAGCACGTAGGGTGCGCTCGCGCACCAATTGCCGGATGGTGCGCAAGCGCACCCTACTTCGAATAACACGAGCCACGAACTCGGCGTCGCACTGACTTGCGGCGTTTTTTAGCGATGCTGCCCGCTTATAACTTGGCCGGGATGAAGCCGAAGTGAAAGCCCAGCATCAGCAATGCGAACAGCAGGATCGACAACGCAACGCGCCACGTCAATGCCCTGGCGGTGCGGTGGGACGAGCCTTTGTCCCTGACCATGAAATAAAGCGCCGAACCAAGGCTGGCGAGAATCAGGAATATGAACGACAGAACGACGATTTTCACGGGTAATCTCGAGTCTTTCCAGTGTAGCCCAGCGAAACCGCGCTGACCAGCGATGCCCGGCTTCCGTTTCCAGTTAAGCTTGTGGCCCACACTTGCCGCGGTCGCGGGTATCGCGCTGACCTTCGCGCTCGGCACCTGGCAACTCGACCGCGGCCACGAGAAAGCCGCGCTCGCGGAGCGCATCAAATCGGCGCACCGCGATGCGCTGATCGCAATGCCGGCGGCGGAAATCAGGGCCGAGGACGTGCAGTGGCGCCGGGTCGAGGCGCGCGGCCGTTTCGAGCCGAAATACGCGGTACTGATCGACAATCGCGTGCTGCACGGCGTCCCCGGCTATCATGTCGTGATGCCGCTCAAACTCGGCACCAGCGAGCGCTATGTGCTGGTGAACCGCGGCTGGGTGGCGGGAACCGGTGCCCGCAGTCAGTTGCCTCAGATAGCGACCCCGTCCGGGATGGTAACCGTGGTCGGGCTGGCGACGGTGCCCAGCCGGCGCTATCTCGAGCTTTCGACCCGGATTGCCGAAGGCAACGTGTGGCAGAATCTCACGCTCGAGCGTTATCGAGCGGCAGTCCCGATTGCGATCCAGGCGGTCGTGATCCAGCAGGAAAACGATCTTGGTGACGGCTTGCAGCGGGTATGGGCGCCGCCCGACGTTGGCACCAACACGCATTACGGTTACGCGTTCCAGTGGTTCGCGCTCGCCGCGGCAATCCTGATTTACTATCTGGTAACCCATGTCAGAAAACGCACGCAGCAGCCGGACTAGTCTGTGGTTGATCGGCGTGCTGTGCTTAGCGCCGGTGGTGGCGTCGTATTTTGCGTTTTATTTCGCGCCGCCCGCCAGGCACACCAACTACGGCGAACTGCTTGCGACGGGACCGCTGCCGGACGCGCGCCTCGAGCTTGCCGACGGCACGCCATTCCAGTTGAGCCGGCTGCGGGGTAAATGGTTGTTGCTGATGGTGGATTCCGGCGCCTGCGATGAATTCTGCCGGCGCAAGCTGTTCGTCCTGCGGCAGCTGCGCCTGACGCAGGGCAAGGACATGGAGCGCATCGAGCGCGCGTGGCTCATAGCCGATGACGTGGCGCCGGAGGCCGCGGTGACCGGGGATTTTCCTGGCATGTGGTTCGTCCGCGCCGCCGGCAGCGAACTGCTCGGGCAATTGCCGGCGGCTCGCGCCCTGGCCGACCACATTTACGTGGTCGACCCGCTCGGCAATCTGGTGCTGCGCTATCCGCGCGATGCCGATCCGGGCAGGATCATCAAGGACCTGGTGCGGCTGCTGAAGGCCTCGGGGATCGGATGATGGCGCCTGCGAGCAGTGAGCAGGGCTCCCGCTTGCGGGATGCGAACGTCCGCGAGTCTGGCGCGGCGCTGTCGAGCGCAGGCGTGGCATCCGTCTCCGGGGTCACATCCCCTAAAGGGGCCCCTGTTCCGCCCTCCGACGGCGCGCTTTGTCGGGGAAGCCGGTGGTGATAAACTGCGCCCTTTTCCGCACCCGCAGTCCGGCCTAAATGACTTCAATTACCTGGCAGCAGACATCGTCGCGGCTCGCGCAGTTTCTGGCGCTGACCAAGCCGCGCGTAGTGTCGCTCATCGTGTTTTGCGCGGTGGTCGGCATGTTCCTGGCGGTGCCGTTTGGAGTGCTCGATATGCGCTTTGCCGCGAAAGCGCTCGCCGCCACCGTCGGCATTGCGCTGGTTGCCGGCGCCGCGGCCGCGATCAACTGTCTGGTCGAGAGCAAAATCGATGCGCTGATGGCGCGCACGCGCTGGCGGCCGTTGCCGCGCGGCCAGCTTACGGAGCGACAAACGCTGGTATTCGCTTCAGCGGTGGGAACCGCAGGTCTGGCATTGCTCTACTCGGAGGTCAATGCACTGACGATGTGGCTTACGCTTGCCACTTTCGTCGGCTATGCGATCATCTACACGGTAGTGCTGAAGCCGATGACGCCCCAGAACATCGTGATCGGCGGCGCCTCGGGCGCGATGCCGCCGGTGCTGGGCTGGGCTGCGGTGACCGGCGATATTTCCTTCCAGGCGCTGCTGCTGTTCCTGATCATTTTCGCCTGGACGCCGCCGCATTTCTGGGCGCTCGCGCTCTATCGCAAGCTCGAGTATGCGAAGGCCGGCGTGCCGATGCTGCCGGTGACCCATGGCGACAAGTTCACGCGGCTGCACGTGCTGTTCTACACCATCATATTGTTCGCGGTGACGCTGCTGCCGTTCGCCACGCGCATGAGCGGGCTGATTTACCTTCTCGCCGCCGTCGCGCTCGGCGCGGTGTTTCTCTACTACGCGGTCAGAATCTACCGTGATTACAGCGACCGTCTCGCGCAAACCACTTTCCGCTACTCGATTTTGTATCTGACGCTGTTGTTTGCCGCGCTGCTGATCGATCATTATTTCTACTTCTAGCCGGCAATGACACGTGTTGCGACAGTCGCGCTGTGGTTGCTGGCGGCGCTGATCGCGGGCTGTGATTCATCCCCCAAGCCGTCATTTCAGCTCACCGATGTGACCGGCGCCGAGTTCGGGCGCGATTTCCAGCTCACCGACCACCACGGCAAGCCCCGCACGCTCGCCGATTTCAAAGGCAAGGTGGTGGCGATCTTCTTCGGCTTCGCGCATTGTCCCGAGGTGTGTCCAACCGCGCTCGCGGAACTGGCCAGCGTGGTGAACGAACTCGGCAAGGACGCCGGCCGGATGCAGGTGCTGCTCATCACCGTTGACCCCGAGCGCGATACGCCGGCGGTGCTCTCCCAATACGTGTCGGCGTTTCACCCGGGCTTTCTCGGCCTGTACGGCGACGCCGATGCGACGGCACGCACCGCGAAGGAATTCAAGGTGTTCTACCAGAAGCAGCCGCTGCCGGACGGCGGCTACACCGTCGATCATTCCGCCGGCACCTACATCTACGATACGGCGGGGCGCCTGCGCCTGTTTGCGGGCTATGGGCAAGGCGCGGCGAAAATGCTGCACGACATACGCCTGCTGTTGCAGTAACTCGCTCAAATGGCGACGATCACCGCCGAGCAGGCATTTGCGCTCGCCTGCGAGCATTACCAGAACGCCCGCTGCGCCGACGCGGAGAATTTGTGCCAGCAGATCCTGCGCGCCGCGCCGGGCCACCGGGACGCGCTGTTCTTGCTCGCGATATTGGCACATCGCGGCGGCAGGACGGTGGAGGGCGACACGTGGCTCGGCAAGGCGGTCGAAGCGGGGGAGTTTTCGCTGACGCTGGAGGCCAGACCCGACCCGCGGCCACGCTGGTCGCCGCACGCCGGGATCAGCGCGCTGCTGGAGGCCGGTCTCAAGCGCTACGAAGCGCTATTGCGGTCGTTCGAACAGTGGCTGCCATGGCTGGAGACTATCGCTTTCGACCGCAACCCGGCGGGCGAGCCTGCGGCGCCGTACTGGAACAATGTCTGGATGCCGGTACTCGATGCCGTGGCGCTGTACTGCCTGGTGGCGCAGAAACGTCCGCATATCTACGTCGAAATAGGTTCCGGAATTTCCACCGCGTTTGTGGCGCGCGCGATTGCCGATCATCATCTCGATACGCAGATGGTTTCGATCGACCCGCAGCCGCGCTCCGAGATCGACGCGCTGTGCGACGAGGTGCTGCGCAAACCGCTCGAACAATGCAATCTCGATATTTTCGGCGGGCTGGACACGAACGATATCGTATTTGCCGACAGCTCCCACCGAGCGTTCATGAATTCCGACGTGACGGTGTTTTTCTGCGAAATCCTGCCCGCGCTGGCAAGCGGCGTGGTGGTCGGCATCCACGATATCTTCCTGCCGCACGACTACCCGCAGGAATGGGTCGGCCGTCATTATTCCGAGCAGTATTTGCTGGCGTGCTACCTGCTGGCAGGCGCGCGGCGGTTTGAGGTCTTGTTGCCGATGTTTTTTGCCGCCGGCAGGGGTGCGGGCGCAACGTTGATGCGGCAGGTTCGCAGCCGGAACGACAATGCGTTGTGGCGTAACGGATCGTCGTTCTGGCTGGAGATGCGCTGACTCGGAAGTCGCGCCGCAGCGGCTCCGCGTTCCCGCAACGCCGCTGCGGTGATCAGGCCGCGGTGACGCCGATTACGCCGCGCATTTTCTGCATCGCCTTGTGCTCGATCTGGCGGATGCGCTCGGCTGAAACGCCGAATTCCGCGGCGAGGTCGTGCAACGTCGCCTGATCCGCTTCGCGCAGCCAGCGCGACTCGATGATGCGTCGGCTGCGTGCATCGAGGCTTGCCAGTGCCTGTTGCAGGCCTTCGCCCTTGAGCCGCGCCGTTTGCTCGTGCTCGAGAATGCGGCCGGGCTCGGCGTCGCTATCGGTCAGATAGGCAATCGGCGCGTACCCTTCGTCATCCTCCTCGCCGCCGAGTGGCTCGAGCGCGATGTCCTTGCCGCCGAGGCGGGTTTCCATCTCAATCACTTCTTCGGGGTTCACCCCCAATTGCCTGGCAATGGCTTTGACTTCCTCGCCGCCCAGCGTATTCAGCCCCGGCTTCATGCTGCGCAGATTGAAAAAAAGCTTGCGCTGCGCCTTCGTGGTCGCGATTTTGACGATGCGCCAGTTGCGCAGGATGAATTCATGCATTTCGGCGCGGATCCAATGCACCGCAAAAGAAACCAGCCGCACGCCGCGCTCCGGATCGAAGCGCTTGACTGCTTTCATCAGCCCGATATTGCCTTCCTGGATCAGGTCTGCCTGCGGCAGACCATAACCCATGTAGCCGCGCGCGATCGCGACGACTACGCGCAGATGCGATACGATCAGTTGCCGCGCGGCATCGAGGTCCCCGTCCTGGCGGAACCGGCGCGCAAAATCGGTCTCTTCCTGTTGCGACAGGATCGGGAAGCTCTTGACGGTCTGGATATAACCCTCCAGGCTGCCCGTCGCTGTGGGAATCGGTAAGGCGTAACTGGTCATGATCTAAACCCCTTTCCGCATAATTTTAGCACTCAGAGTCTGAGAGTGCCAGCAGCCGGAAAGGTTCCTGAAAGGCGCTGGTTTACCGGCCGATGCTGCCAGAGGAATGCTTAAGAAATAATCACTTACTCTTTCCAGGTTCGATCAGCGCCAGATGCCGGCCGACCGATAGCCACGCGCCAAACCAGCCCAGCGTCGCCGCGATTATTAGCAGGCTCAGGCCGTCGTCGGTGGCCAGGTACTTGATTTGGAAAAGCGACGCGTAGACGTGTGACAACTCGCCCAGATTGCGATTCAACAGGTAGACGCCGCCGCTTGCGATCAGCCACGCCACCACCCCGCCGGCGCATCCCTGGAGCGCGCCGAAATACAGGAACGGCCGGCGGATGAAAGCGTCGGTGGCGCCGATCAGCTTGATGACCTCGATCTCGTCGCGCTGGGTCAACACCTGCAGGCGGATGGTGTTGAAGGTGATGGCAACGAGCGCCAGCGCGAGCAGCGCGCCCAGTATCGCGACCAGCAAGCGGCCGAGCCGCAGCGCGGCGTCGAGGCGCCGCGCCCACTCCGCATCGAGTTGCACGTGCGCGACGCGCGGCCATTGCCTGATCTCGTCGCGCAGCGACTCGAGCGACTGCGGCGTGCTGTCCTTGGCATTGATGATGAACGCATCGGGCAGCGGGTTCTGCGGCAGGCTGTCGACGACATCGGCCAGACCGCTCGCCTGCTTGATTTCCTGTAATGCCTGGTCGCGCGGCACGAAGCGGAACCGCTGCACGCGCGGGTTCCGCTTGAGGCGGGCTTCGACTTGCGCGACTTCGGCGCGGCTCGCATCGAGCGCCATGAAGGCGCTCACCTGCGGCTCGGCGGCGATCTGCTGCGACGATGCCTGCAGGTTGTCGATCACTACGTAAAGCCCGAGCGGCAGGCTCAGCGCGACGCCGATCACCAGGATGTTGAGCGCGCTGCCCAGCGGAGCGCGGGCGAGCCTGGCGAAGGTTGCGGTGAATCCGCGGAGATGCTGCGTGAGCCACGCCGTCATGCCGCGAGCTCTCCGTGTTTGAGCGCGATCACGCGCGGTGCAAGGCGCGCCTGCAGCGTCTGATCGTGGGTCGCAATCACCACCGTGACGCCGACCTGGTTGAACGAGCGGAACAACTCGCCGATTTCCGCCCCGTAGTCGGCGTCGAGGTTGCCGGTCGGCTCGTCGGCGAGCAGGATCGCCGGACGATGCACGATCGCGCGCGCGATGCACAAACGCTGCTGTTCGCCGCCGGAAAGCGTGACCGGCAGCGCTTTTTCATATTCGAGCAGACCGACCTTGTCGAGCGCCGCGCGCACCCGCCGCGCCGCGTCCCTCGCCCGATAGCCCGTGATCTGCAGCGGCAGCGCGACGTTGTCGAATACGCTGCGGTCGAACAACAACTTGTGATCCTGAAACACCAGTCCAAAATTGCGCCGCAGGAACGGCACCGCGCGCGGCGTCAAAGCGCCGACGTTCTGGCCGTTGACGATCACGGTGCCGGAGCTCGGCCGCTCGATCGCGACCAGCAGCTTCAGCAGCGTGGTCTTGCCGGCGCCTGAAGGGCCGGTGATGAACGCCAGCTCGCCGGCGTCGATCGTGAAGCCGACATCATGCAGCGCCTGGTATCCGCCGGGATAGCGTTTGGAAACGTGGCTCAGCGCGATCATGCATCAATCCAGCAATGCATCGACAAATTCCTCGGCGTTGAACGGCTGCAGATCTTCGAGCGTTTCGCCGACGCCGATGAAACGCAGCGGTATCTGCTTATGACGGGCGATCGCGCAGATCACGCCGCCCTTGGCGGTGCCGTCGAGCTTGGTCAGCACCAGGCCGGTGACGCCGAGCGCGGCGTCGAACGCCTGCACCTGGTTCAACGCGTTCTGGCCGGTATTGGCATCGAGCACGAGCAGGATTTCATGCGGCGCGCCGGGCTCCGCCTTGGCGATTACGCGTTTCACTTTCCTGATCTCCTCCATCAGATGCAGCTGCGTCGGCAGCCGCCCGGCGGTGTCGGCAAGCACGATGTCGGTGCCACGCGCGTGGGCGGCTTTGATGGCGTCGAAAATTACCGCCGCGGCGTCACCCGATTGCTGCGAGATCACTGCGACATTGTTGCGCTCGCCCCAGACCTGCAGCTGCTCGCGCGCCGCCGCGCGGAAAGTATCGCCGGCGGCGAGCAGTATCGACTTGCCGGCCTGCTGGTAGTAGCGCGCGATTTTCCCGATGGAGGTGGTTTTGCCCGCGCCGTTGACGCCGGCGAGCATGATGATGAATGGTTTGCGCGTGGACACATCCAGCGGCACCGCAATCGGCCGCAGCAGCGCGAGCAGCGCGGCGCGCAACGCGTGCTTGAGTTCGCGTGGCTCGCGATAATTTGCGCGGCGTGCCGCCGCGCGCAGCTCACCGATCAGAAAACCGGTCGCAGCTATGCCGACATCGGCGGCAAGGAGTGTGGTCTCGAGCTCTTCGTAGAAGCGCTCGTCGATTTTGCCGGAGCCGAACAGATCGGACAGATCGCGATTGAGCAGTTCGCGCGTGCGCGCCAGGCCCTGCTTGAGCCGCTGGCTCCAATTCGCGCCGGGTTTATTTCCGGACTTGAGGAAACTTAACATGTGCAGCACAGTCACAGTGAGGGCGTGTGGCGCCGGGGGCGGAACCCGCGTTACCGCGCGCCACAAAGATCAAACGCAAAAGCGGCAATTAACTTAAAATTCTAGCCGGAAAGCACCGCCCGGGCTACCCAAACCCTTACATTTCGGGATTCAGGATGCTAATCGACTTATTCAGCACAGCTGCGCGTGCACGAATCTGCGCGTTGCTTGCGGTGTTGCCGTTCACCATCGCGGCCGCCGTGGCGCAGACCCACGAGCACAAGCTCGGCAACGGGCTGCGCGTGATCGTCAAGGAAGATCATCGCGCGCCGACTGTGGTCGCGATGGTGTGGTACAAGGCCGGCAGCATCGACGAGTTCAACGGCACCACGGGGGTTGCGCACGTGCTCGAGCACATGATGTTCAAGGGTACCAAGGCGGTGCCTTCCGGCGAGTATTCGAAGCTCGTCGCCGCCGCGGGAGGCCGGGAAAACGCCTTTACTTCGAGGGACATGACTGCGTACCACGTGCAAGTCCACAAGTCGCACCTGCCGCTCGCGTTCCGGCTCGAAGCCGACCGCATGCAGAACCTCGTACTGACCGACGAGGAGTTCGCGAAGGAAATCAGGGTCGTGATGGAGGAGCGGCGGCTGCGCACCGAAGACCAGGCGCAAGGGCTGGTGTATGAACAATTCATGGCAACCGCGCTCCGCAGCCACCCGTACCGCGCCCCGGTCATCGGCTGGATGAGCGACCTCGAGAACATGCGCGCCGAGGACGCGCGTGAATGGTACCGGCGCTGGTATGCGCCCAACAACGCGCTCGTGGTAGTCGTCGGCGATGTCGATCCGAAGGAAGTATTCGCGCTCGCCGAGCGGTATTTTGGCCCGCTCAAGCCCAAGGCGCTGCCCGAGCGCAAGCCGCAGGACGAGCCGGCGCAACGCGGCGTCCGGCGCGTGACGGTGAAGGCGCCTGCCGAGCTGTCGTCTCTGATTATGGGTTATCGCGCGCCGGTGCTGCGCGATCCGGAACAGGATTGGGAGCCGTATGCGCTCGAAATGCTGGCGGGCGTGCTCGACGGCAACGAAGCGGCGCGGCTGAACAGCTCGCTGGTGCGCGGCGAAAAAATCGCCCTTTCGGTCGACGCCGGTTATGAGAGCACGCAGCGCGGCCCCGGCATGTTTCTGGTGAGCGGCACGCCTGCCGCCGGCAAGACGGTGGCCGAACTCGAGCAGGCATTGCGGCGCGAGTTCGCGAAAGTCATGAACGAGGGCGTCAGCGAAAGCGAGCTGAAGCGCGTCAGGGCACAGGTCGTGGCAGCTCAGGTATTCCAGCGCGACTCGATCGTTTTCCAGGCGCGCCAGATCGGAGCGCTCGAGATCACCGGTTATTCGTACCAGGCGATCGACCTCATGATACGCAAGCTGCAGGAAGTCACCGCCGCCCAGGTGCAGCAAGTGGCGAGGAAATACCTGGTGGACGACAGCCTCACCATCGCGGTGCTCGATCCGCAACCGCTCCCCGGCAAGCCGGACGCAGCCGCTCAAGGACGGAATCATGCGCAATAGACGGCTGCACCTGTGGCTCGCGCTGGTGGTGTGCGTTATCTCCGCGCCCGCCTATGCATTACTGCCGATCCAGCACTGGCAGACCGGGAGCGGCGCGCAGGTCTATTTCGTCGCGAACCGCGATCTGCCGATGCTCGACGTGAGCGTGGATTTTCCAGCTGGCTCTGCGTTCGACACGCGCGAGAAATCCGGGCTTGCCGCGCTCACCCAGAGGCTGCTCAAGCTCGGGGCCGGCGGCCTTTCGGAGGACGAAATCGCGCGCCGCATGGCGGATGTCGGAGCGCAGCTTGGCGGCCGCTTCGACAGCGACCGCGCTGGTTTGTCGCTGCGCACGCTGAGCAGCGCCGAGGAAATGAAGGAGGCGCTCAGTCTGCTTGCGGGGATCCTCCAGCGCCCCGAGTTTCCGCCGCCGGTGCTGGAGCGCGAGAAAACGCGCATCATCGGCGCGATCAGGGAATCCGATACCAAGCCCGAGGGTATCGCCGGCAGGAACTTCAACGCGCTGATTTATGGCGATCATCCGTATGGCCTGCGCAGTTCAGGCGAAGCCGACACGGTGGCCCGCCTCACCCGCGAGGACCTCGCCGGTTTCTACCGCCGCCATTACACCGCGGACCGGGCGGTGGTGGCGATCATCGGCAACGTCAGCCGCGGCGAGGCGGAGAGCATCGCGGAGCAGCTGACCGGCGAGCTGCCGCGCGCGGGCGCTCCCGCGAGCCTGCCGGACGTGGCGCCGCTGGCCCGTGCCGAGACCCGCACCATCGCCCATCCTGCGTTACAGAGCCACGTGCTGATCGGCGCGCCGGGAATCAAGCGCAGCGATCCCGATTATTTTCCGCTGTTCATCGGCAATTATATTCTCGGCGGCGGGGGTTTCGCGTCCCGCATACTCGAAGAGGTGCGCCAGAAGCGCGGCCTCGCCTATTCCGCCTACAGTTATTTTTCGCCGCTGCAACAGCCGGGGCCGTTCGTGATGGGTCTGCAGACACGCAAGGATCAGGCCGGGGAAGCGGTTGCGGTCGTGCGCGCAACCCTCAAGGAATTCCTCGCGCAGGGACCGACCGCGGACGAGCTCGAGAAGGCGAAGCAGAACATCGTCGGCGGTTTCCCGCTGCGTATCGACAGCAACCGCAAGATACTCGGCTATCTCGCCGTCATCGGTTTCTACCAGCTGCCGCTCACTTATCTCGACGATTTCGTGCCCAGTATCGAGAAGGTCACGCTGGCGGACATCCGCAACGCGTTCGCGCGCCGCGTCGACCTCGAGCGGCTGGTAACCGTGATCGTCGGCGCCGATGAAGCCGCGCTCGGCGCCGCGAAATGAGTGGAATAAGAACAACGGAACAGCGTCAGCCACAGAGGACACAGAGGTAAAACCAGATGTTTATCCGGGGTTGCATTTGATTTTCTCTGTGACCTCTGTGGCTATCTGTTTTTGACATTATCGACGTGCAACTGTGGTTAACGACGTTTTCCACTATGGGCGAAAACCGGGTCAGGATTATCGGGGGCAGCTGGCGCAGTCGATTGATTTCATTCCCGGCGCGAACCGACCTGCGGCCGACTCCCGACCGCGTGCGCGAGACGCTTTTCAACTGGCTCGGCCAGGACCTCACCGGCAGAACCTGCCTTGATCTGTTCGCCGGCAGCGGCGCGTTGGGGCTGGAGGCCGCTTCGCGCGGCGCCAAACGCGTCGTCATGGTCGAGCGCGACCCCGTAGCCTTCCGCGCGCTTGAGGCGAACGTTGCTGCGCTCGAAGCAAACACAGTGGAACTGAAACGCTCGGATGCGTTAGAATTTCTGCGCGCGGACGACGGAACGTACGACGTGGTGTTCCTCGATCCGCCGTTTCGCGCGGACTACCTGCCTGAAGTGCTGCCCGCGCTGGTACCGCGCCTGGCTGCAGGCGCCATGGTCCACGTCGAAGCGCCGCGGGCGACCGCACTTCCGCCGTCGTGGGTGGTGTGGCGCAGCGGCCGCGCGGGCGCGGTGACCCATCAACTGCTGAAATGGACTCGCGATGAACATTAAAGCCGTATACCCGGGAACTTTCGATCCGATCACGCTTGGCCACCAGGACCTGGTGCGGCGCGCCGCCGGCATGTTCGACGAGCTGATCGTCGCGGTCGCCGACAGCCGCGTCAAGCACCCGTTCTTCGCGCTCGAGGAACGCGTCGCTATGGCGAAGAGCGTGCTGGGTGAGTACAGCAACGTCACCGTGATGGGGTTCTCCGGGCTGCTCATGAATTTCGCGCGCCAGCACAACGCCAAGGTCGTGATGCGCGGCCTGCGCGTGGTGTCGGACTTCGAGTACGAGTTCCAGCTGGCCGGCATGAACCGCAACCTGTATCCCGAGGTCGAATCGATTTTCCTTACGCCGGCCGAGAAGTTCCTGTTCATTTCGGCGACCCTGGTGCGCGAAATCTCGGTGCTCGGCGGCGACGTCAGCAAGTTTGTCTCGCCCTTCGTGGAACAATGCCTGAAGAAGAAAATCGCTTCGCTCGGCGGCAAGGCGTGAGGCATGCCGCATGGCGCTGATGATCACCGATGAGTGTATCAATTGCGATGTGTGCGAACCCGAATGCCCGAACGGCGCGATCTCGGCCGGCGAGGAGATTTACGTGATCGATCCCGCGTTGTGCACCGAATGCGTAGGCCACCACGACAAGCCGCAATGCGTGACGGTGTGCCCGGTCGATTGCATCCCGCTCAACCCCGATTGCGTCGAGACCAAAGAGCAGCTCTACGAGAAGTATTTGCGTTTGACGGCGGGAAAGGCCGTGATTGGTAATTCGTAATTGGTGACTGGGCAAACCTGCTTTTACTAATCACCAATTACTAATCACGAATCACCTTGCCCTCGTAGTCAGCAACGCTGACAACGGGGGCAGTAATACGTCGCGCGCTGTCCTTGCGCGAATGCGCGTACCGGTGCGCTGCAACTGAAGCAGGGTTGTTCCGCGCGGCCGTAGACCAGGAAGTTATTCTGGAAACTGCCGGCCTGCCCGTCGCTGCCGACGTAATCGCGCAGACTTGAGCCGCCCGCATCGATCGCAAGCTCGAGCGTTTCCCTGATCTTCGCCGCGAGCATCTGGCAGCGGGCGAGGCCGATGCGCCGCGCCGGCGTCTTCGGATTGATGCCGGCGCGAAACAGCGCTTCGCTGGCGTAAATATTGCCGACCCCGGCGACCAGACGGCTGTCCATCAGCGCCTGCTTGATCGCGACGCTGCGGTTGCGCGTCTCGCGGTAAAGCCACGCGCCGTCGAACTCGGCGCCGAGCGGCTCGGGACCGATGTGCTTGAGCAGCGGGTGCGACAGCGCATCGCCCGGGTGCCACAGCACGAGGCCGAAGCGGCGCGGGTCGCGCAGCCGCACCACCGCTCCGCTTGCCATCACCAGATCGAAATGATCATGACGTTCCGGGCGTGTTGCAGCGTCGGTGAGCCACAGCCGTCCCGACATGCCGAGGTGCACGATAAGGGTGCCGCGGCCGCAGTCGATCAGCAGATATTTGCCGCGGCGGCCGACCTGGCGCACCGTTGTTTCGGCCACCAGTTGTGGCAGATTGCGCGGCACCGGCTGGCGCAGCGCGCGGCTGCGCACTACCGCGGTCTTGATGCGCTTGCCTTCGAGGTGCGGCTGCAGCCCGCGCCGTGTGGTTTCGACTTCGGGCAGTTCAGGCATGAACTAACAAGCCAAAAGCCGGAAGGTAACCACAGATGAACACGGATAAACACAGATCATGAAAGTAATAGGTGATGGATAGGTTCATCGGACTTTCGTGTGGGTAACAAGAGTCGGCAACGAAAAGAACTCCCCTCTCCCTCGATGGGAGAGGGGTGGGGGTGAGGGTGAATCGCCGAGTTGTCCCCCTCACCCTATCCCTCTCCCACCGGGGGAGAGGGGACCTTCTGCGATACGCTTTCGGCATCTTCTGACGCACGTCACTCATGCGAAAGTCCGATGAACCAGAGTAATAGGTGATGGATAAATAGGGTAAGTGAAGCAGAGTATCAGTCTGACTATCGATTTATTTCTTTTTGATCTTATCTGTGTTCATCTGTGTTCATCTGTGTTCATCTGTGTTTATCTGTGGTTGCATTCGATTCCGTGGCAGGCGGCGCGAGCAGGCGCTTTGCGGCATCGCCAGCAAACTGATATTGGAACGGCTGGTCGCTGCGCGCGAGCACGAGGTCCGGTTCGCGCTGCAGCACCGCCAGCGTGAGATCGCTGCCGCTCCCGAGCCTGACTTTGATCGTCGCGAGCGGGTTGCGGTTGTCCGTCGCCTGCACCGCGAGCGCGATTGCGAGCCGCCATTCGTCGATCCAGCGGTTGATGTCGTCCTGGCTCATGTCGGCAGCCGCGGGAGACATCACCCATTTCCCGTCCTGCTGCGCGAGGCTGAACTGCCTGAATTCGAAAGCGACCGGCGCTTCGTCTGCCGCAAACAACTGCCTGCTCACCATCTGCAGCGCGTTCTTCGGCAGCGCTGCGCCATACCGTAATGGCACCAGGTGCACGCCCTCCTGCGTCAGCACGTACTGCTCGCGGCTCATCTGATTCACTGCGCCGAAGCTGAACGTCTGTTGATCGATGGTCACCCGCGCGTAAGGTTCGTTCAGATCGAAGCGCGCAAGCCCCGCCGCCGGCAAGCGGTCTTTCGAGGTGGCGTCGAGGATTGCGAGCAGGCGCTGCACTTGAAAACTGTCGGCGCGCGCGGCAATCGGCGCGGTCAGTCTCCAGTCCGACCCCGTCCGCTCCAGCGCGAGCGGCGGGCTGCCGGCGATTTCGATCCGGATCTTTCTAACGTCGGCGGCCTTGAGCGCAGAGAGCCGATGCTCGGGTTCGCTCTTATGTGGCTTGAAATACGCGAACAGCGTGAGTACGGCGACCGCCGCCAGCAGCACGACATTGAGCCATTGCCGGCTTTTCATGCCCTGCGGCGGCGCCACCAGATGAGGACCCCGGTGGATGCAAATGCCAGTGGCAGAAAAATCAGAAAACCGAACAGGATCAGATACTGCTGGCCGCGCCCGAGCTCCAGATTGCTGTCGAGCGACGGCCGCGGCTGAATCGCGATCAGCGCCTCGTCGCCGGCGAGCCAGTTGACGAGGTTGATGCCGAGATCGAGGTTGCCGCCGAGCCCGAGGGACGCGTTGGCGAGAAAGCCGCCGCCGCCGATCACAACCACGCGCTGCGTGCGGTCGTTGATACTGCGCTCGAGCGCGACCGCAATGTTGACCGGCCCCGGCGTGTCGCGCGCTTTGTCGAATGTAATCTTGTCGTCGAGCTTGTCCATTTCGACCCACCCGCGCGGCGCGACTTCGATCAGCCGCGTGGCGCGCCACTCGCTGTTCTCGTTGACACCGATCTGGCGCGCGTACGGAAAAACGGTATTGAGCTGGAAGTCGCCGAAGATCGGATGGCGCGCATAACGGGTCGCGCTCGCGAATACCGGCGGTCCGTTGCGCGGTTGCAGCGTCGGGTCGACGACCGTGCCCGGTCCGAGCACGAGGCCAAGCAGCTCAGTGACCGGCTGCAGCCCGCGCAAGGGCTCGGGGTCGATCAGCCATAGCAGATTGCCGCCTTGCTGCAGGTACTGCGTGATCTTCTGCACCTCAGCGCTCTGCAAATCGACCTGCGGGTTCGCGATCAGCAGCATGCTGGCGTTGGCCGGTACTTCCTGGGCGGCGGCGAGATTGACGCTGTTGGTCTTGAAGCCTTTGGCGGCAAGCTGCTTGCCGAATTCGCCGAGGTCGTGATTGGCGATGCCGTTCAGGTGCCGTTCGCCGTGGCCCTCGAGCGCCATCACCAGGCGCTCGCTCGAGCGCGCGAGCCGCACCAGCGCGTTGATGAACGACTGCTCGTTGTAGTCGGTCAAGTGCTCGCTCCTCTGGTTGTACTCGAGCACGGACTCGCCGTTGACGCGAATGCCGGCGGCCTGCGCGAGCTTGGGTTCCTCGCGTGGATCGACGAACGTGACGGTGAGGTCGGGCTTGAGGCGCTGGTACGGCGCCAGAAAGTCCCGTATCAGCTTGCGAGCGTCGCCACGCACATCCTGGCGGGTGGCAAACGCGGTGACCTTGATCGGCCCGGAGATCTTGACCAGCACCTCGCGCGCCGGCTGCGACACGGTGTTGCGTGCGTTCTGCGTGAGGTCACGCTCGGCGCGATACTCCTGCGCGAGAAACGCCAGCAAGGCCACCAGCGCGATCAGCAACACGACGAAAACGCCGTTCTGCACCAGCAGCTGCGACCGCAGTTTGGACGTGACCTGCATGCGCTAGCCCCGCAGCCGCGCCGCGTCGAGGCGGCGAATGGTCAGAATCAGAAAAGCCGCGATCAGCAGCAGCAGACACGCGATCGCGTAGCTGTCGATCACGCCTTTGGCGAACGGCTCGAAGTTCTTGAGCGGCGACAGCACTTGTGCGAGTGCTGCCGGCACTTGCCAGCCGCGGCCGCGCAAGCCTTCGGCTGCGGTTTCCCCGGCGAGCAGCATGCCGAGCAACAGGCTGAACGCGATCATCGCCGCCGCGAGCGGCTGCGCGGTCAGGCACGAGGCATAAAGCGCGACGGCGGCGAAGCACGCCGCGAGCAGCGCGACGCCGATGACGAGGCTCGCCAGCAGTCCGAAATCAAGGCGCCCGCCGAGCAGCAGTGCGAGCGGCATCAAAGTGGTGATGCCGACGATCAGCAGCAGGAACGCGACGAGCCCGACGAACTTGCCGAGCGCGATTTCAGTCATCGAAAGGGGCGCCGACACCAGGAACACCATGGTCTGGTTGCGCCTCTCCTCGGCGATCAGCCGCATCGCCAGCAGCGGCACCGCGAACAGCATCACTATCGCAATAGTCGAAAAAAGCGGCGCGACCACCAGCTCGGTAATGCCGGGCGGGTTCGGCACCTGGATCAACTGCGGCTGGATCTGCATGAAATCATCGAGCCGTTTGAGGAAGCCGAAAGCGAGGATCAGCTGCATGAGTGTGAGTATCACCCACGCGAGCGGAGATGCGAACAATGCTTTCAGTTCCTTGCCTGCAATCGTGAAGATCATGATTGATCTTCCTTCTGCGTGAGATGTACGAACACGTCTTCCAGGCTCGACTGTGCCGGCGCGAGCTGGTAGAGCCCCCACGATTCCCTGACCGCGCGCCGCACCAGCTCGTCGGTCGGATCGGCGCCGTTCGCGAAGCTCAGGCGAAACACGGTTTCGGACGCGGCCTCGGCGCGCGCCACGCCGCTGATCGCAGCGAGCACCGATGCCGCCGGCGGGTGCTTGAGTCCCAGCAGCACCATGCGCCCGCCGTGGAATTGCTTGAGGCCGGCGATCGAGTCGCTGAATACGGTG
>JACPTJ010000046.1 GCA_016192835.1 Betaproteobacteria bacterium | reverse complement strand
CGTTATAGGCTCATCCGGATCCCGGATTTTTGATTGACCTTAACCATTCTTTGGAGACAACACGATGAACAAGCTTGTGACTGTTTTAATTGCCGCTGCTTTTGCGGGGACAGCTCTGACCGCGGTCGCGCAAGCGCCGGCCCCGAAAGCCGATGCGCCCACGGCGGCTGCTGCGGCACCCGCGGCCAAAGCCGACGCGAAAGCGGAAGCCAAAGCCAAGTCCAAAGCGAAAGCTGAAGCCAGGGCCGAAGCCAAAGCGAAAGCGAAAGCCGATGCCAAAGCCAAGGCCGAAGCCAAAGCGAAAGCGCGAGCCGAAGCCAAGGCGAAAGCGAAAGCGAAAGCTGAAGAGAAATCGAAAGCGAAAGCCGCGGCCAAAGCCGATGCGCCTAAAGCAACTCCCGCGACTCCGGCAACCCCGGCCACGCCTGCCAAGAAGTAATCTTTCCGGTCGCGGTTGCCGCCGCGATCGCACCACAAAAAAGGCGGGAAATTTCCCGCCTTTTTTGTTGTACCCGCAGGCGCTTCGCTCCCGCGCTGCCGCGGTTGTAAGCTCGCGGTGCGATTGTTAACATGCTGCGCTACCGAACGACTTAGGCACTCTTAAGGACAACGATGAAGGCACTGATGGTGAAGCAGTTCGGCGCACTCGTCGTCGAAGAGCGTCCGGCACCAGTTCCGGGCACGGGCGAAGTGCTGGTCGATGTACACGCCGCGGGCGTCAACTTTCCCGATCTGATGGTGATCGCCGGCACATATCAAAATCTACCCCCGCTGCCTTTCATTCCGGGCAAGGAGTGCGCGGGCATCGTCAAAGCCATCGGGCCGTGCGTCACGCTGGTCAAGCCGGGCGACCGCGTGATGGTTCAGATCGAATACGGCGCGTTCGCCGCGCAAATTGTGGCAAAGCAGATCAATTGCCATGCGATTCCCGACGCGCTGAGTTTCACGGAAGCGGCAGCGATCGGATTGAGTTACATGACTGCGTATTTCGCGCTGGTCGAGCGCGCGCAGCTCAAGCCGGGCGAGACGGTGCTGGTGACCGGCGCGGCGGGTGGTGTGGGACTCGCCGCCGTGCAGATTGCGAAGGCGCTCGGCGCGCACGTGATTGCCGCGGTCGACTCGCCGGAAAAAGCGGCGGTGGCGCGCGCCAACGGCGCCGGGCACGTCATCGACACGACGGTCGCCGATTTGCGAAACGCGCTGCGCGATGAGGTGTTCGCGGTCACGGCAAAACGCGGCGCCGACGTGATCCTCGAGCAGGTCGGCGGCGACGTCTTCGATGCGTGCCTGCGCGCGATCGCGTGGTGCGGCCGGATGGTGGTGATCGGTTTTGCCTCGGGGCGCATCCCCGACATCAAGGCCGGCTATATCCTCGTCAAGAACATAGCGGTGATCGGTTTGCAGGTTTCCGACTACCGCGATCGCCAGCCCGAGAAGTTCCGCGCGATGGGGCAGCAGTTGTTTGAGCTCTACAGCGCCGGCAAAATCAAGCCGCACGTAATGGCGACCTATGCATTCGAGGACGCCGCTTTGGCGCTGAAAGCCGTGCAGGACGGCAAGGTAATCGGGAAGGTCGTGCTGACGACGGCCTGAGCGGCGTTCGGCTACTGCAGCAAAGGGAAGGCTGCAACCAGCGTCTGCGCTGCGTCGGTGGCCTTGTCGATGTTGAGCACTGCGTCGGCCAGCCGGTCGGCATCGGCGTGAGTTGCGCCAAGCCCGAACTCGAGGCAGCCGCGAAATTTCGCGAGCAGCTCGCCTTCGCTCATCGGTTCCTGCGGGCTGCCTTTGATCGTGTCGCTTCCGACTTCGATTACGCGCCCATCGTTCAGTGTGACCTTGACGCGCGCCGGCTCGATCGCGGTCGGCTCGATCGCCGGATCATCAATCACGCGAGTCTTCGCGGCAAGCGCGACGACCGCGGGATCGCTGATTGCGGCCTGCTGGTAGCTGCGCAGATCGACGCGGGCATCGGTCAGCGCGCGCGCAAAACCGTACGCGGTGTTGAACTGCGCGTGTACGACTGAGGCGCGTCGCGCGTCGTACGGCTCGCCGACGGTGAGCCAGTTGACGTTGCCCATGCCGATTTCGACCGCTTTGACGTCGGAGGGCTTCACGCCCTCGCCGCGCAGCTTGATGCCGAGCCCGATCGCAGTGTGATTGCAGCGGCAGCACGGATACGGCTTGAAGCTGTATTCGCGGATGCGCCAGTGACTGCCGAGTTCGCCGGTCAGGATTTCCGGCTTTACTTCGCCGCGCTCGTAGAGCGTAAACAATCCCGCGCTGCCTTCGAGCGGGCGGCGCGTGCCGGTCAATCCGTCGGCGCCCAGAAACGCGCCGAGTACCGCCGCGCGTGCGGCGAATCCCGCGCCGAGGCGCTTGGAGAGCACGCCGTCGCGCATGCTTTGTGCCGAGCCGCTCGCTTGGTGAAACGCCATGCCGAGCGCGTTGCGCAATCCTTCCGCGTCGAGCTTGAGAAGCCGCCCGGCCGCAAGGCTCGCCGCAAGCGTGCCGAAAATCATCGTCGGATGCCAGCCTTTGCCGAGGCTGTTGTAGCACGCAAGCCCGAGGCGCGCATGCAGCTCGGCGCCGATCGCGTGCGCGAGCAGGAAATCCTTGCCTGACACGTTGCCGATATCTTCGGCGGCCGCGAGCAGCGTTGGCAGCACCACGCAATTGGCATGCACGCGCGCCGGATCATGCTGGTCGTCGAAGTCGAGCGCATGCGCGGCCGCACCATTCGCAAGCGCTGCGGTCGGCGGTGAATAGCGGCGCCTGCCGATGAGCCCGGTCGCAGCACCCGCCGCTTCCCACTTCGCCAGACGCTGGTTCAATTCGCGGATGCCGGGCGCATGGGCCGCGCCGCCGATCACGCCGAGCGTGTCGATCAGGAACAGCTTGAGCGTGTGGACGACGTCGGCCGGAATATCGTCGTAGCGCCAGCGCGCGAGCTGCTCGCACAGCCGCAGGGTGTAATCGTCGTCAAAGGGCGGCGCGTTTGACGCGGGGCATGGCGGATTGAGTTGTGCGCTGGCCATCACGGATTCCTCACGAAGACATAAATGCCATCATAAACCCATACCGCGTTTGGCGCGATTTTGACGTGCGTGTTATTCTTCGGGTCGCAACAATTCTGGTTCGACACCGTGAGCAGAATCTGGATAGGCATAGACACCGGCGGTACGTTCACCGATCTGGTGCTGTGCGAGCTCGAGACCGGCAAATACGTTTATCACAAGCTGCCGACCACGACCGGCGATCCGGCCCAGGCGGTGCTTGACGGCATTTCCGAGATTCTCGATCCCGCCCTGATACCGCGCGACCAGGTCGAGTTTCTGGTGCTCGGCACCACGCTTGCGACCAATGCGGTGCTGGAAGGCAAGTGCGCGCGCACCGGCATGATTACGACCGCCGGCTTTCGCGACGTTCTCGAGCTCGCGCGCCAGCGCCGTCCGCATTACTTCAACCTTGACATACCGAAGCCGTCGCCCCCGGCGGCGCGCGACTGCCGCATCGAAGTCACGGAACGCATCGCGCACGACGGCACGGTGGTGACACCGCTCGCCGAGGACGAAGTACGCAATGCGGTCCTGACGCTGCACGGCGAAAAAATCGAGGCGATCGCGATCTGCATGCTGCATTCCTACGCGAATCCCGCGCACGAGCGCCGCGCGCGGGAAATCGCCCAGCAGATGTGGCCCGCAGCTTACCTGTGCGCATCGTCTGAAGTACTGCCGGAGTTCCGCGAATTCGAACGCTTCGCGACGACCACCGTCAACGCAAGCCTGATGCCGGTCATGGACCGTTACCTCGAGCGCTTCGAGCGCGGCGTTGCCGATCTCGGCATCAAGGTCGCGCCGCGCGTGATGCAGTCCAACGGCGGGGCGGTGACGCCGGGCGCGGTGCGGCGCGTGCCGGTCAATACGTTCTTCTCCGGCCCCGCGGGCGGGGTCGTGGGTTGCGTGGGCCTGGGCGCCGAGTTGGGCATCCAAAATCTGATCAGCTTCGACATGGGCGGCACCTCGACCGACGTGTGCCTGATCCGCGACGGCGAGCCGGCAAAAAAGGATTTGCGCGAGATCGCGGGTTTTCCGGTGCGCACGCGCGCGATCGACATTCACACCATCGGGGCCGGCGGGGGCAGCATTGCATGGGTCGATGCGGGCGGGTTGCTCAAAGTCGGACCGCAAAGCGCGGGCGCGTATCCCGGCCCTGCTGCCTACGGCCGCGGCGGGACCAAGCCCACGGTGACTGACGCCAACGTCGTGCTCGGCCGGCTCAATCCGCAAGCCTTGCTCGGCGGCCGCATGGCGATGTATCCCGACCGTGCGCAAAAAGTGATTGCAGACGAGCTCGCGCCCGGGCTCAAGGTCGATGGGGTGCGCGCTGCCGCCGGGGTGATCGAAATCATCAACGTCAACATGATGGGCGCGGTGCGCGTGATCTCGGTCGAGCGGGGCGAGGATCCGCGCGACTTCACGCTGGTCGCATTCGGCGGCGCCGGCCCGCTGCATGCGGCGGATATCGCGCGCAACATGGGCATCGCGCGCGTGCTGGTGCCGCCGCGGCCGGGCCTGTTATCGGCGCTCGGCCTGCTGCACGCCGACGTGCGCGGCGACTTCAGCCTGACGCGGCTCCTTATTGCGACGCCGCAGACCTTGAGCGCGATCAATTCCGGGTTCGACGAATTGCGCCTGCGCGGCACTGAATGGCTGCGCGGCGAGGCGGAAACGACTGCGCGCGCGAAGTACGGCTGGCTGATCGACATGCGCTATTCCGGCCAGAACTACGAACTCTCGCTCGAAGTAAAAGACGGCAAGCTCGACGCCAACTCGCTCGCGCGCCTGATCGGGCGTTATCACAGGCGCCATCAGGTCACTTACGGCTACGACCTGCGCGGACACCCGGTCGAGGTCGTAAACCTGCGGCTCGTGGTCACCGTCGAACGTACAGCGCCGCCGCACGAGAAGCACCACGCCGTGCGCGGAACGGTGAAGGACGCGGTGCGCGGGAGGCGCAAGGTCTGGTTTCCGGAGACCGGTTTCGTCGCAACACCGGTATATGACCGCGAACGGCTGCCGGCGGGTTGCCGCATTACCGGTCCCGCGATCGTCGAGCAGATGGACACGACTACCGTGGTGCCGCCGCGCGCGAAGCTCCGGAGCGACAAGCTCGGCTACCTGCACCTCGAACTCGAGCCGCTGCGCATGAAACGGGGGGCGTGATCATGGCGGTAAAGCGCAGGGCTGCAAAACGCAGTTCAACCAAACGCGTCGATCCGATCAAGGCCGAAGTCATGGCGCGTTATCTGCTCGCGACTGCGGAAGAAATGGGCGCAACCCTGATGCGCACCGCGTTCTCGCCCAACATCAAGGAGCGTGCCGACTGCTCGACCGCGATTTTTGACGCGCAGGGCCAGGTGATCGCGCTTGCGCAGCGCGTGCCTATCCATCTGGGATCGATGGTCGGTGCAATCGACGAGATCCTCAGGCGCTACCCGCTGCAGAAAATCGCGCGGGGCGACATGTTCGTCGCCAACGATCCGTACAACGGCGGCGGCACGCACCTGCCCGACATCAACATCATCGCGCCGGTATTCATCGGAGGCAAGATTGTGGCGTTCGTCGCCAACATCGCGCATCACGCCGACGTGGGCGGCATGGTGCCGGGATCGGAAGCGGCGGTGTGCAAATCCATTTTTCAGGAAGGCATCCGCATCCCGCCGGTTCGCATCATGCGCACAGGCCGCCTCAATCGCGACGTGGCCGATATCCTGCTGCTCAACTCACGCACGCCGGACGAACGCAGCGGGGATTTGAAAGCGCAGTTTGCGGCCAACACCGTGGGCATGCGCAGCGTGCTGCGGTTGTTCGAGCGCTACGGCGTGAGGGAGACTCAAAAGACCATTGCCGCCTATCTCGATTTCACCGAGAAACGATTTCGCGCGGCAATCGACCGGCTGCCGCCCGGGCGCTATGAAGCGGAGGATTTTCTCGACGGCAATACGGAAGGCGAAAGGTGCCGCATCCGGCTCGCGCTGACGGTGGGCCGCGGCCGGCTCGATTTCGATTTCGCCGGGTCCGGCCGGCAGCTCGAAACCGCGCGCAACATCCCGTATCGCGCGCTGCTCGCGACCGTCTACACCGTCGCGAAAAGCCTGCTCGACCCGGAAGTTCCCGCCAATGCCGGCTACTATCGCACGTTGCATATCACTGCGCCGCCGGGCTGCGTCGTCGGCCCGACGCCGCCGGCTGCCGTCGGCTGCCGCTCGATCTCCGCCACCGTATTGGGGGATGTGATTG
>JACPTJ010000249.1 GCA_016192835.1 Betaproteobacteria bacterium | reverse complement strand
GAGTACATCCTCGATTCGATTGCGAATGGCGCGCCGGGCGAGCGCATCGGCAATCGGCATCGGCAATTCGCCCCGCAAGGGTGCTATCGTTGCGCCGGAGGCGATGCCTGGTGCGCGCTCAGTGTTCGGGATGACGCAGAGTGGGGCGCGCTCTGCGGGGTGATCGGACAACCGGAACTCGCCGGCGATCAGCGCTTCTCGACCGAGGCCGCGCGGCGTGCGAATCACGACGCGATCGACGCGATAATCGCGCGGTGGACGGCGACCGTGACCAAGATCGAAGCGATGGAACGCTTGCAGGCGGCGGGCGTAGCGGCAGGCGCCGTGATGGACGGACGCGACCTTCACCTAGATCCGCATCTGAAGGCGCGTGGTCTGGTGGAAATGGTGCGATACCCCGCGGAGCGGGAGATGGGACCGCGCCGGCCGATTATCGGCCGGCCCTGGAAATTCAGCGCCATGCCCTTGACGGTAAGGGATCCTGCGCCGACCTTCGGCCAGCACAATCGCGAGGTGCTCCGCGAAATTCTCGGCTATGATGAATCCCGGTGTGCGGCGCTGGAAAGCGCGGGCATCATCGTGGATAAGCCGGTCAAAGCCCGGGAAGTGCCGAATATGAGCATGGACCAGCGTGTCGCAATAGGACGCCTCGCGTATTGGGATTCCGACTACAAGGAGCGGTTGGGTATCGCTTGAACGCGATCGATGCGTATTTGAGTCTTGGATCACAGGAAGGAAGACCATGGATTTCGCATATACAGCACAGCAGGAAGCGCTCAGGCGCGAAGTTCGCCGGTTCATCAAGGAAAACGTCACGCCCGAAGTTGCCGCAGAGATGGATCCCCACGCGGGCGCGGAGCGGCCGCGTGGCCAGGGACCCATGGCCGCCGCGTTATACAAGAAAATCCATGAGCGGGGGTGGCTGGGCATAGTCTATCCGAAGCAGTACGGCGGACAGGGTGGCGATCGCATCACCCAGTACATCGTCGAGGAAGAGTTCACCCGGGTTGGCGTTAATCTCTCGCTGGGCGGCAGCGGCGCACCGGCGATCATGGCAGCCGGCACGGAGGAGCAGAAGCAGTACTACATTCCTGGTCTGATCAAGCGCGAGATCTCCTTCTGTCTCGGATTCACCGAGCCGCATGCGGGCGCCGACCTTGCGAACCTGCGCTGCAGCGCGGTTCGCGATGGCGACCACTACGTGATCAACGGCCAGAAGATGTACACCACCGGCGCGCATGCGTCGACGCATATCTATCTGATGGCCCGCACCAACCGGGACGCACCCAAGCACGAGGGTATCTCGATCTTCCTTGTTCCGATGGACACGCCCGGTATCACGGTGCGCCCGCTCTGGACCATTCAGAACAATCCGACGGCGCCTGTCAGCACGACCTACGGCGCGGCGCGCACCAATGAAACGTTCTTCGACGAAGCGCGCGTACACAAGTCGTGTCTGCTCGGCGAGGAGAACAAAGGCTGGCGAGTCGGTTCGATGGGCTTGAACCTGGACCGCGTCGGCGCTTCGCGCTACCTCATCTCCGTGCGTCGCGACGAGGATATCGTGAACTGGGTGAAGAACAATACCGTGGACGGCTTTGCGCCCGGTAAGGATCCGGCGATCCGGGACAAGATCGCCGAGCTGTGGATCGAAGCGCAGGTGTGCAGGCTCATGACCATGAGAAGCATGTCCATCGTGGAACGGGGCGGACAATTCACGTACGAGGGCTCTGCCGAAAAGGTGTGGGCGCCGGAGCATGGCGTGCGAACCACCGAGGCGATCACGCAGATGTTGGGGCCCTACGCGAGCTTGCTCAGAACCTCTCCCCACGCGATCGAGGACGGAGTCTTCGCGCACAACGTGATGGGGTCATTCCAGTCCGGAATCAACCACGGCAGCGTGCAGGTGATGCGCGACCAGGTGGCGCGCCGCGGGCTCGGGCTGCCGTCGTCGCGCAGGCCCAAAAAAGCGGAGGCAAAGTAAATGGACGTATTGCTGAACGATGACGAGAGTCTTATCGTCGACAGTGCTCGTGAATTCCTGGCCGGCGAGTGTCCTACGACCCTGGTTCGCGCGATGGAGACCGATCCGCTTGGCTATTCCAGGGAGCTGTGGGGAAAGGTCGCCGAGCTCGGCTGGCAGGGGATGTGTCTGCCGGAGAAGGTCGGCGGATCGAATATGCCCCTGGTTTATCTCGGGCTGATTCTGCGTGAAGCGGGACGAGCGCTTGCTCCATTGCCGCTGCATAGCACCGCGGTGGCCTCGTTGACCATTGCGCGCGAGGGGTCGGCGGCGCAGCAGGAAAAGTATCTGCCGGACGTCGTGGCAGGCAAATCCATCCTGACCTGGGCATTTACCGAGCGGGATCCGCGCTTCGTCCCGGAGGCCGTGCAGATGAGTGCGCGGGCGCAGGACGACCACTTCGTGCTCGACGGCGTGAAGCTCTTCGTCGACGGTTTTCCGGCCGCGGATCACTGTCTGGTGGTCGCGAGAACCACGCCCGGCTCGAAGGGCGCGCAAGGTCTTACGCTGTTCATCGTCGATGCGCGTTCCAAAGGCATCAGCCAGACGCCGCTCATCACCCTGGCGAAGGACCAACAGAGCGAGGTGACCTTCAAGGCGGTGCGGGTGCCCATGGCGAACGTCATCGGGCCCGTCGGTGAAGCGTGGCCGAGCGTCGAACGCATGCTCGACCGGGGTACTGCATTGCTGTGTGCGCAGATGGTTGGCGCTACGCGCAAGGATATCGAAATGGCGATCGAGTACGCGAAGTTTCGCGAGGCGTTCGGCCAGCCCATCGGCGCCTTTCAGTCCGTCCAGCACATGTGTGCGGACATGCAGATCTGGGTCGATGGCGGCGAGTTGCTGACCTTCGAGGCCTTGTGGAAGATGGACCAGGGCCTGCCTGCCTCGGTGGAAGTGTCCCAGGCCAAAGCATTCTGCAACGAGAAATGCGAGGCTGCCATCCGTAATTCGCAGAACATTCACGGCGGCATCGGATTCATGATGGAATTCGACCTGCAACTCTGGTTCAGGCGAGTGTCCGCGTGGACCATGCGCATGGGAACGGCGTTCGAGCACCGCGCGCGTATCGCGCATGCGCTCATCGACATTCCCGGCGTAGTCGTGCTTGGCTGCCCGGTGCCCGTGGTTCCGGAGGACGACGCGGCGCCGGTCGCGACGGCCCGCCCGGCGGCCGCGGTCCCTGCTTAACGAAGAGGAGTCCTGTTATGGCGAAATGCCCGGTGTGCCAGCAGCCTGTCGATGAGGCGGCTGCCAAGATGCAAACGGGGATGACCCCCGGGGGTGCGAAGGAGGTGGATCCGAAAACCGGAACACGCCAGTTTCACGACGGGACGTGGTATTACTTCGACTCGCTGGACTGCCGCAACCGCTTTACGCGCAACCCGGAAAGCTACCTGAAGCAAGCAGCGCCCTAGCAGAGAGCAAATGCGTGGACGATGTCAGACGCGCCACACGCATGCACGAGGAAGGACGCCGAGCCGGCCGGCACTTCCGTGCAATCAGGCAGCCTCCTCCAGGAGATCGGTAAAAACGCGCTCCAGGTCGTTCAGGTTGCTGCATACCCGCACCAGGCTGCAATAAGGCGCGTAGCGATACATGTCGGAATCGCCGGTGCCCCAGACGGAGCGGTATTCCGGGTTCAGCCAGATGATCCGCTTGGCCCGTTTTGCAAGGCGTCCGACGATGTCCGTGCGCGGATCCGTACCGTTTCCACGCGCATCCCCAAGGATGATCACGGTGGTCTTGTTCGTGACATGTTTCATCCAGCCCTCCTCGAAGTCGGCGAACGCGTTGCCGTAGTTCGAGGAACCGAAGCCCATCGATGCCATGACCCGGGCGATCGCCTCATCGATCGATTGGTTCTCGAGGATGTCGCTCACCTCCACCAGCGAGCCCGCGTAGGCAAACGAACGGATATCCGAAAGCACCTCCGTCAAGGCATAGAGAAACATCAGCAGGAACTGCGACACCCACGCCACCGACCCCGAAACGTCGCACAGGACCATCACCCGCGCTTTCTCGATCCGCTTCTGTTTCCATGCGGTAATGAACGGAATGCCGCCCCAACCCATATTGCGGCGCAGAGTGCGGCGTACGTCCAACTGCCCACGCTGGCGCCGCCGCCGCTTCCTCGCGTAGCGCGTGGCGAGGCGCTTCGCCATCTGCCGCGCCAGCACGCGCATCCGCTCAAGATGACGCCGATCGAGATTCGCAAGCCGGGCGGACCTGAGCAACCTCTCGCGTAACTGCTCGGTTTCGCCGCGGGCGAAGAGTATCAGGCTGCGCTCGACGAAATCCCGTACCGCGTCCCACAGTCGTTCGACCCGCTCTTCCAGGAACTGCGCGCGGGCCGCAGCATCCGGCGTGCCGGTCCGGCGCAGGACTGCCAGCTGCTGCTCCAGCTCGTGCAGTCCCATGTGTTCCAAAATCCGGCGGGCGTAGCGATTCTTTTGCGTCAGGTAGCGTATCTTCTCGATGCCGGATTCGCGTGCCGCAATTTCCATGGCCATGGCGAGAGCCGCGCGCTCGTCGCTTGCCAGCAGTTCGGACAACGACTGTCCGCCCGGGCTGCCCATCTCATGCAAACCATCGGGCGTCCACTGGCGCATGTCCTGCGCCTCGGGGCTCGGCTTCGTCTCCGGGTCATTCGCGCCGGAGAATTCGTCGCGCTGGAAATAGAGCTCGAACGTTTCGTCGTAGAGCACCTTCTCGTCCGCAGTCTTGGCGAGCACCAGGCCGAGCGTGTCCTTGAGGAGGGTGCGGTCGGAAAAGCCGACGAGATCTACGGCGCGGGCGGCATCGATTCCCTCGGCCGCGGAGACACGCAGTCCCGCCCCGCGGGCCACCTGCAGGAAGCGGCGCAGCGGCTCGCTGGCCGCCGCCCGGATAGACGGCGCGGGGCAGGGTGCAGACATCAGCGGTTGACCGCGACGGCCTGCTGCGCCTTCATGGTGAAATCGGCGACGCGCTTGGCGGCGGTTTCGATGTCCGACTCGAACTTCAGCAGCACGTTGAGCGTGTCACGCACCACGTCTTCCGCCAGCACGGAGGTGTGCATCAGCACCATCACCCGGGCCCAGTCGATGGTTTCGCTGACCGAGGGCAGCTTCTTCAAATCGAGCCCTCGCAGCTGTTGTACGAAGGCGACGATCTGCACCAGCAGCCGCGCATCGATGCCGGGCACGCGCGAGGCGATGATCCGCGCCTCGAGCTTCTCGTCAGGGAATCCGATGTGCAGATGCAGGCAGCGGCGCTTGAGCGCGTCGCCCAGATCGCGCGTGGAGTTCGACGTGAGCACTACGATCGGCGGGACCGCCGCGGTGACGCTGCCGATCTCCGGTATGGTCACCTGATAGTCGGAGAGTATCTCCAGCAGGAACGCCTCGAACTCCTGATCGGACTTGTCGATCTCGTCGATCAGAAGCACCGCGCCGCGGGGCTGCTCCAGCGCGCGCAGCAGCGGCCTCGGCTCGAGGAAGCTCTTGGAAAAGAAGACATCCCCGAATGTGTGCAGCCTTGCGAGCGCCGTGTCGAGGTCGTCCGCGTCGCCGATCAGCGACCCGACCTTGTCGCGCAGGATCTGGGTATACAGCAGCTGCTTGCCGTACTTCCATTCGTAGAGCGCCTTGGACTCGTCCAGTCCCTCGTAGCACTGCAGCCGGATCAACGGCAGCATGAGCCACGACGCGACCGACTTGGCGAGCTCGGTTTTGCCGACGCCGGCGGGGCCCTCCACCAGGATCGGCTTGCGCAGATGATGGGCGATGTAAATGGCCGTGGAGATCTGGCGGCTGGCGATGTATCCGGCCGCGCCGAGCCCTGTGTCGACCTCGTCGATCGACCGAATGAGCCTCGGCAGTTTGTCCTGCTCGCTGTTGTGCATGGTAGACGTTCGTTTATCAGTCGGCAGACGCCTGCACTATACCGTGCTGACCGCTGAGACGGCCGATACGCTGGTGCGGCTTGATTGCCGACTCGTAGGCCCGCCGCAATTCAATCAGGCCCGGCTGCAGGGCCACCCATTTGCGCACCAGCGCAATCTCCTGCAGACAATCCTCAAACGGGCGAGCAGCCTTGTCCGCCAGATAGCTGGCTACGACCAGCGGCGACCGGCTCACGCCTTCCATGCAGTGGACCAGCACCGAACCCCTTGCGAGGAGCTCGTGCAGTTGCCAAACCGCCTCTTGCAGCCGGCTGACATCGTTGCCGTGGCCGTCGATGAGTTCGACGCACCGCCAGGTGAGGCCGTGGCCGTTGGCGGCGCTGTTCGGCCAGCCGTTCAACGACAGGATGCTCTCGATTCCCGCGCGTCGCAGTCCGGTAAGCCGTAATGCGTCGTCCACGTTGCCGATTGCGATATCGCGTGTGATCCAGTCCAAAGTCAGCGCCTTCCGGATTCGTGAAGAATAGGAGATTAAGGCAAATCGCACCAGCCGCTTTTCTGCGTGGACTCGCGCCAGGCCTCGCCGTACCGTCGGCTGCGCCATGATCTCTCCTGTCCAGCCCATGCGAGGGGTTAATCGTCACGATTATAGCGGGATGGAGACTTCGGGCAAACGCACGCTCGCGCCCATCCCGCGCCCCTTTGACAGGCAGCCGCGGGAAAGTCATGATCGCCACTTCCGACTCACGTTCCGCGAAAGAGAGAACCATCATGCCCGACGTCAGCATTACGTTCGATCACGTTCACCTCGTCAGCCACGACCCGCACGCCACCGCCGGCTGGTATGTCGACAAGCTCGGCGGCAAAATCGCCAGGAGCGGCGACGTCCGCGGTGCACCGCAGATTTACGTGTCGTTGGGTGATGCGACGATCATAGTGCGCGGCCAGCGCCCAGCCGAACAGGCAGGGGACAAGCCCGGCCTGGAATGGGGCATCGATCACTTTGGAGTACGGGTGAAGGGCGATTTCGACGGCTTTTGCGCGGGGCTCCGGGCGAAGGGTGTCGCGTTCATCCTGGAGCCCACCGATTTCAACCCGACCACCCGCATCGCGTTCATCCAGGCGCCCGACGGCGTGAGCGTCGAACTGCTCAACCGGAAAGACCAGCCGTAGCGCCCGCCCGGCGATCAGCGCGATTATTGAGAATCGTGAAAGTGGACGACAAACTTTCCCCTCACCCTAGCCCTCTCCCCGCAAGCGGGGCGAGGGAACACTAGTTCTGCGGCTTATCGAGACGACACTCCCTCTCCCCGCAAGCGGGGCGAGGGAACAGTAGTTCTGCGGCTTCTCGAGACGACACTCCCTCTGCCGCCTGGGCGGGTGAGGGTCGGGGTGAGGGTGGGGCGTCAGCCAATGCGGTTATTCATGGGTGTCAGGCACTATTACGATCATCAATAATGCCGGACGGGCCGATCGTTACAACGCAGCGAACGCCTCGCCAAAGCGCGCCCGGGCTTCATCGTGTAACGGCTTTACCGCGCGCACGAACGCGGCGCGCTCCTGCGGCGTCAGCTCCACAATCTCGCCGCCGGCATCTTCAATCGCCTTGCGGGCGATTTCCTCCTCGCGCACGGCAAGGTCGCGCTGCGCCAGCACCGCGTCGCGCACGGCCTGCAGCATTGCGCCCTGCAGTGCCTGCGGCCAGCTGTCGAAAGCTGCGCGGTTGCAGTAGATGCCGCGCGAGAGATAGCTGTGGCCGGTCAGCG
>JACPTJ010000248.1 GCA_016192835.1 Betaproteobacteria bacterium | reverse complement strand
GGTTTGCGTACGACCTCTACCATAGTGATTCAACCAAGTAGAAACCAGGAAATAACCGACATGCAATTTCGCCTTGAAATCATTAGTACCCCTTGTGCTCGGAAAAGATGTGGGTAAAGATCAGGTGATGGGGGAGAGGGATTTTCCCTTCACCCTTCACCCTTCACCAAAAATGCACAGCATTTTTGTCTCCGACCTGCATCTGTGCCCCACCCGTCCCGCGATCAACCGGATTTTTCTTGACTTCCTGCGCGGACCGGCTGCGCGGGCCGAGGCGCTGTACATCCTCGGCGACCTGTTCGAATACTGGGCCGGGGACGACGACGGCGATCCATTCAACGCTTCCGTATTGGCCGCGCTGCGCGAACTCTCCGGGCATGGCGTCACCCTTTACCTGATGCACGGCAACCGCGATTTCCTGATCGGCGGCCGGTTTTCCGCCGCGTGCGGCGCGCAGCTCCTGCCCGATCCGACGCGCATCGACCTCTACGGCACGCCCACACTGTTGATGCACGGTGACACGCTTTGCACGGACGACGTCCGATACCAGGACTTCCGCGCCAAAGTCCGGACCCCGGAGTGGCAGCAGCAATTTCTTTCTCAGCCGCTCGCCTCCCGCAAGCAGATCATCGCCGGGCTGCGCGCGGAAAACGCCGCCGAAAAGAAACTCAAGTCAGAAGCGATCATGGACGTGACGGTCGCAACGGTGGAAGCCCGGTTGCGCGATCACGGCTATCCGCGCCTGATCCACGGCCACACGCACCGGCCGGCACTGCACGAGCACACAGTCGACGGCAAGCGCTGCGAGCGCTGGGTGCTCGCCGACTGGTACACGAGCGGCAGCTACCTGCAATGCGATGCGCAAGGTTGCCGGGTGGTCAAGCTCCCGGCGGTTTCTTGATGGGTATCGTTCCTCAACCCATCCTACGGCGGTACGGAAATCTGTGCTGCGTAGGATGGGTTGAGCGCAGCGATACCCATCAACTGTTTGCGATGCCGCCATGAACAATGCTGATCTGATCGTTGCCACGCTGCGCGCAGCCGGCATTACGCACGGCTTCGGCGTGCCGAGTGGAAACGTGCTGCCGCTGATGGAGGCGATGCGTACGGGCGGAATCGAATTCGTGCTGACCGCCCACGAAGGATCCGCGGGCTTCGCCGCAGACGTGACGGCGCGGATGACCGGCAAGCCCGGGCTGTGCATCGCAACACTCGGGCCGGGCGCTACGAATCTTGCGACGGGTGTTGGCTGCGCGTTCCTCGACCGCTCACCGCTCATCGCGATCACCTGCAATCTCAACCGGCCACAGTTCGGGCGCCGCCTGCAGATGGGGATCGACCACCACGCGCTGTTCAAGCCCATCACCAAGGCCACGCTTGCGTTGCGGCCCGGCAACGTTGCCGCGACGCTCGCCGCAGCGTTGCGCACCGCGCTGAGCGAGCCGCAAGGCCCCGTGCATCTTGATCTGCCGGAGGATGTCGCGCTGGCGCCCGCGAGCGAGCCGGTGCCGCTGCTGCCTGAACCGGAGCCGGTGTCGCCGGCCGCGAATGAAGCTATCGCACGCGCGGCGGACGTGATCCGGAAGTCGGCGCGGCCGGTGGTGGTGATCGGCGCCACGGCGATGCGAATGAAAACGCCCGAATCCCTGCGTGCGTTCGTCGAGCGGCACGGCATTCCGTTCGCGACCACGACGATGGCGAAAGGCCTCATCGACGAGGATCACGCGCTGTCCATCGGATGCATCGAACGCGCGGGGCGCCAGGCGCAGCGGGCGTTGCTGCGCGGCGCGGACCTCATCATCGGCCTCGGTTACGATACCGTCGAGGTCGAGTATGAAGCATGGGCCGGCAATGTCCCGGTGCTGAATATCGACATCGAGCTTGCCGATGTCGATGCGACGGTCAACGTCGTGCACGAAGTCGTCGGGGATCTCGACGCCTCGGTCGCCCGCCTCGCCGCGTTGCCTGCGATGCGTAACGCATGGCTGCCGGAAGTCCTCCGGCGGCACCGCGACGGGTTCCAGCGCTCGTTGCGGCCGTCCACAACGCAGTTCAGCCCGCACCAGGCGATCGACGTCGTGCGCCGTCTGCTGCCGCGGAACGGGGTACTGGCCTTCGATGTCGGAGCGCACACCCACCAGATCGCGAGCCAATGGGCGGCGCATGCGCCGCGCACGTTCCTGATCACCAATGGCTGGTCATCGATGGGGTTCGGCATTCCGGCCGCGATCGCGGCCAAGATCGCGCGCCCGGATCTCCCGGTCGTCTGCATCGTCGGCGACGGCTGCTTCCAGATGACCTGCGGCGAGCTTGCGGTGGCGCGGCGGCACAACGTCGCGATCCCGTTCGTCGTGCTCGACGACCGCTGGCTGAGTCTCATCAAGATCAAGCAGGAACGCCGGAGCCTGGAGATCTACTGCACCGAACTGCTGCCGGATGAAGTCGCGCCGCCGCCGGCGCACTACTTCGGTGTTCCCGCCGTCGGCGCGCGCACGCCGGAGGAGCTTGCACGCGGGCTCGCGAAGGCGCTGTCGACGAGCGGCCCTACGGTGATCCAGGCCGTCGTCGATCCCGCGCACTACTCCGAGACGGTTTACGACTGACTGATCAACTGCTTTTCCTCCGTGTCCTCCGCGTCCTCTGCGGTGAGAGGTTTAGCCATTCAGTCCCTGCGCGAAATCGGCCTTGAGGTCGTCGAGGTCCTCGATGCCTATCGACAGCCGGATGAGCGAGTCGGCGATGCCCATCTCGGCGCGGCGCTGCGGTCCCATCTCCCAATAGATCGTGTGGGCGACCGGAATCGCAAGAGTCCGGTTGTCGCCCAGATGGCTGGCTGAAATCACGAGCTTCAACCGGTTGAGGAAATCGAAGCAGTCGATTCCATCCGCCAGCTCTATGCTCATCAGCGCACCGAAGGTCTTGAAAAGCTCTTTGGCAAGCCGGTGCTGCGGGTGATCTTCGAGACCCGGGTAATACACTTTTGTCACTTTGGGATGCCCGGCAAGGAAGCGCGCGAGTTGCAGCGCATTGTCGGAGGACTTCTCCATCCGCAGCGCCAATGTTTCGGCGCCGGTCGCAAGGCGGTGTGCAGGTTCGGCGGCCAGCGTGCTGCCCACGTCCCGCAATCCCTTCTTGCGTATCTGCAGTATTCCCCAGAGGGCGGGCTTCGCGTTCTTGTAGTTGTCGTAAATGTTCGAAAAGCGCGTCCAGTCGAACAGGCCGGTATCGGTCACCGCGCCACCCAATGCATTGCCGTGACCGCCGATGTACTTGGTCAACGAATTGATGATCAGGCCGGCCTTGTTTCGCTTCGGCTGGTACAGATAGGGGGACGTCATCGTGTTATCCACCACGTAGAGCAAACCGTGGCTGGCGCAAAGCTCGCCAATGCGCGCCAGATCGGCGACCTGGGTGCGCGGGTTGGCGATGGTTTCCACGAATACCAGCCGCGTGTTGGCCCGGATGGCCCGGGCCACGTTCTCAACGTCGGTCGCATCGACAAAGCTTATCTCGCAGCCCAGCGTGTTGAAGGTGCCGAACAGACTGTTGGTGTTGCCGAACAGAAACGAGCTCGATACGACGTGATCGCCCGCGCGCAACAATGCGACGAAAGTGGCGGCAATGGCGGCCATGCCGGTGCTGAAGCAGGCGGTGGCGATTCCATCTTCCATCTTGCTGATTTTCACTTCCAGCGCGGTCGTGGTGGGGTTGCCCTGGCGGCCATAGGCATAGCCTGGGGCCTCACCCTTGAACACCTTCGCCAGATCCCGCGCGTCGGGATAACCGAATGCCACTGCCGCGTGCATCGGCTTGTGCACGGAAAAATGTTCGATGGGTGATTCGAGATCCGAATGCAGGATCGTCGTGGTAAAGCCGTTTTTCATGGCAAGGCCTTTCTCAATCGGGGTGAACGATTTCTTATCCGCGGCTAGTCAACAACCTCCAAGTTCAAATCGAGCTGTGTCGCGGCCAGTTCGGCCTGCTTGTTGCTGTCGCGGCGCTGCGCTTCGACGCCGTCGAGATACTCCTGCGTGACGTCCCCGGTAATGTAAATACCGCTGAAGCACGACGCCTCGAAGCTCACGACCTTGGGGTTGACCGAGCGCACATCTTCGATCAGCGCATCGAGGTCCTGGTAGATCAGCTGGTCGGCGCCGATCTCGCGCGCGATTTCCTCGTTGCTGCGGCCGGTTGCGATCAGCTCCTCGCGCGTCGGCATGTCGATGCCGTAAACGTTGGGAAAACGCACCGGAGGCGCGGCTGATGCGAAGAATACCTTGCGCGCGCCCGCCTCCCGCGCCATCTGCACGATCTCCCGGCTGGTGGTGCCGCGCACGATCGAATCGTCGATCAGCAGCACGTTCTTGCCCTTGAATTCCATGCCGATCGCGTTCAGTTTCTGGCGCACCGACCTTCTGCGTATCGCCTGCCCCGGCATGATGAAGGTGCGGCCGATGTAGCGGTTCTTGATGAAGCCCTCGCGATACGGCAGATTGAGGCGGTTGGCAAGCTGCATCGCCGATGGGCGGCTCGAATCGGGAATCGGGATCACGACATCGATTTCGAGGTCCGCGTAGTTGCGCTTGATCTTGTCGGCAAGGCTCTCACCCATGCGCAAACGGGTTTCGTAGACCGAGATGCCATCGATCACCGAATCCGGCCGCGCCAGATAGACGTATTCGAAGATACACGGGTTCAATGTCGCGTTGAGCGCGCATTGCCGCGAATAAAAATGGCCGTCCTCGTCGATGAATATCGCCTCCCCGGGCGCAACATCCCGCACCAACTGATAGCCAAGCGCATCGAGCGCGACGGATTCGGAGGCGACCAGATATTCCGTGCCGTTTTCGGTCTCAAGCTTGCCGAACACCAGCGGCCGGATGCCGTAGGGATCGCGGAACGCGAGCAGGCCGTAGCCCGCGATCATCGCCACCACCGCGTAGGCGCCGCGGCAGCGCCGGTGCACGCCGGAAACCGCCGCGAATATCGTCGCCGGGTCGAGCTTGTAGTTGGCCGCACCCTCCTGCAATTCATGCGCGAGCACGTTGAGCAATACTTCGGAATCGGAATTGGTGTTGACGTGGCGCAGGTCCTGCCGGAACAGCTCGCTCTTCAACTTGTCGGTATTGGTCAGATTGCCGTTGTGGCCGAGCACGATGCCGAACGGCGAATTGACATAAAACGGCTGCGCTTCGGCCTGCGACCACGCCGACCCTGCCGTGGGGTATCGCGTATGGGCGATGCCGCACGCGCCGGCGAGCGCGCGCATGTTGCGGGTGCGGAACACGTCGCGCACCATGCCGCCGCCCTTGTGCATGTGAAAAGTCGCGCCCTCGGCGGTGACGATGCCGGCGGCGTCCTGGCCGCGGTGCTGCAGCACCAGCAGACCGTCATACAGCAGCTGGTTAACCGCGTTTTTCGCTACCGCACCAAGAATGCCGCACATAGCGCTCTCTATCCGTATCTGATGTACTGCGACAAATCGTATGGCAGCCAGACCTTGATCGCGTTGGCCAGCGTTTCAAGCGGCGCGCTGAGCATCGCCTCCCGCCACACCGGCTGCTGCGGCAGCGCGGTCAATCCTGCCAGCAGCACCACCACCATCACAATCGCGAATCCTCGCACCAGCCCGAACACTGCGCCGAGCAGGCGATCGACCGGACCCAGTCCGGCGCGGCGAAACAGGCTCGACAGCACATTCGCAAGCAGGGTCGTTGCCAGCAGCACCGCCAGGAATACGGCCAGAAATGCCGCCAGCAGCCGCAACGACTCGCTTGCGATTGCCGCCGGCAGCAGCCGCGCGGCATCGGCGGCAAACAACTGCGCCGCGATAAACGCGACGATCCAGGATGCCAGCGCCAGCAGTTCGCGCACGAAACCGTGAATGATGCTCAACAGGACTGAGATTCCAACGATGGCCAGCACCGCATAATCGAACCAGGTCATTTTGCAACAACGTTGCCGGTCAATCCCATGCTCTTCAACTGATCGCGGATTTTTTCCGCCTCGGCGCGCGACACGAACGGTCCAGCCCGCACTCGCGTCACCTGGCCTTTCGCGATCGGCACCACCTCGGTGTACGATTTGACGCCGGCAGCCGCGATCTGTTCCTGCATCTGCTTTGCCTTGTCGGCGTCGTTCAATGCGGCAACCTGCACCACGTAACCGCCTGCGCTTTTCGCCGCAGGCTCGCCGTGGTCCGCGGCTTTTGGCGCGGGTGCGCTCTTGGCGGGAGCCTCCGCAGCGGGCTTCGCGATGGGCGCTGCGGCTGCTTTCGGCGCATCGCCTTTGACAGGCGTTGCGGGTTGAACCGGGGTCTCGGACGCGGGCTTCGCGACCGATTTCGCATCCGGCATCGGCGCAAGTTTGGAAGTGAAAGTGCCCGAACCGGACGGGGGAATCCGGATGCTGATGTCCTGGTTGACCGATTTTGGCTCGTGATCGAGGGCCATCGGCAGGAACACCGCGACGATCGTCACCAGGGCTATCGCGCCGATCAGACGACGGCGCGCGCGTTTTCTGAGTTGCAGCTCTTCTTCGCTAATCGATTTCGCCATGACCGTCCGGACTTGGAGTGCCTAACATGATCTTAGGCCCTGCGCTGCCGCTCGCGCATCACCGCAGCGACAGTAAGAAACGATCCAAAAACAATAATTTTATCATTTTCGGCCGCAGTATTACAGGCCGCGTGCCAGGCACCGGCGATGTCGCCGCACCGGGTAACCGGGACGGTGACTCCCGCGCCCGCCAGCGCAGCGGCCAGCTGCGCCGTGCTCGCGGCACGTGGCCCCCCGGTGCTCGCAATAAACCATTGCGTAACGCTGCTTTTGACCGCGTCGACCACACCCGCGATGTCCTTGTCCTTGAGCATCGCGAAGACCGCAAGCGTGTTGGCGGACCGCGGCATGCTCGCGAGATTGGCGGCGAGTGCACGCGCCGCGTGCGGATTGTGCGCGACATCGAGTATCACGGTTGGCCGGCCCGGCAGCACCTGAAAACGTCCGGCGAGATCCGCCAACAACAGTCCGCTGCGGACATCCTGCGCCGTCACCGGCAGGCGCTCGCGCAAAGCATCGAGTGCCGTGATGCACGCGGCGGCATTAGCCAGTTGATAAGCGCCGCGCAGCGCCGGGTGCGGCAGGCCGTGGCGCTCGCCCCCGGGCCCCCAATAACGCCACTGGGCCGGGCCGGCCACGCAGCCGAAATCGCGATTGATCAGCATCAGTTCGGCGCCAATGGCGGCGGCATGTGCGGACAATGTCGCCGGCGGGTCGGCGTCGGCGCAGATCGCGGGCCGGCCGGCGCGGAATATCCCCGCTTTCTCGAATCCGATCGCCTCGCGCGTGTCACCGAGGTATCCCTGATGATCGAAATCGATGCTGGCCACCAGCGCGCAGTCGGCGTCAAATGCGTTGACCGCGTCGAGGCGGCCGCCAAGCCCCACTTCCAGTATCGCAACGTCGACCTCCGCTTCCGCGAAGGCCAGCATCGCAGCCAGCGTGCCGAACTCGAAATACGTGAGCAGCGTGCCACCCACAGCCTTTCTGGCAGATTCAATGCGCGCGAATGCGCGGCATAATGCACCGTCATCGGCTTCCCTCCCGCCGATGCGCACGCGCTCGTTGTAACGCAGCAGGTGCGGCGAGGTATAGCAGCCGACGCGGTAGCCGGCG
>JACPTJ010000247.1 GCA_016192835.1 Betaproteobacteria bacterium | reverse complement strand
GGAACGCTCCAGCCGGCGGGCTGCGCCAGCCCTACATTCACAGGCGCAGGCTTTGATATCCAGGAAGTGAGCATCATGACGACGCGCACCGTGATTGCCACTCTGTGCGAGGGAACGGAGAGCGGCTATCCCGATGTGGACTGGAACGTCGCAATCGTCAATCTTCGCTCACTCGAAGGTGGGCTAATCCCGCCACAGTGGACAGTTATGACGATCGGACGCCACCCCAATTGCGGTAATGAACAGGCCCATAGAGAAAATCTGGCTACCCGAAGTGCTGCTTGACGAAATGACGGTGCTCGCCACCTGCGCGCACCCAAATGAAACGGGCGGAGTGTTAATCGGGTATGACGCAGGCAACGGGGTTGTCGTCACGGCGATCATCGGCCCCGGATCCAAAGCGATTCATGGGCTCCGTGCTTTTATTCCAGATTACACCTATCAGGATAGCGAGATCGAGCGCATCTATCGCGAATCAGGGCGGCGTCATACTTACTTGGGCGATTGGCACAGCCACCCGGATGGCAGAGCGACCTTGAGTTCCAGGGACAAGCGAACACTGCGTGGAATCGCGAGCCATCGGCCAGCGAGGGTCCCCGCGCCCATAATGGGGATTCTTGCGGACGGTGACTGTTGGCGGCTTGCGGTCTGGAGAGGCTTTCCGAGAGACATGCGCGCCAGGCGTTTTTTTTCGCGTTACGACAGGATGGCGCTCATTCAAACTAGGGGTGATTGGATGACACTCGACGTGGCCGGCGTATCAGAATAGGTAAAGCTTATAACGTAAGGGACGCACGAGGCGAGAATCCCCTCGCTTTTTGCGAGAGACTCCCCCAAGTCACGGTGGGAAAAAATAAGAAACGGCTAGCTGCCGTTAACTGTTAATCTTGTTGGCTCCCCGACCGAGGCTCGAACCTGTAACCTGCTGATTGACAGAGCCAAGGTCATACCTGCGAAAGCTTCTGCCTCACGTGCGTCGCCGTCAAGCCGAGGAAAGGAACGTCGTGTGCGCCTAGCGCCGGCAACCTTCGCCGCTGCTTGATATACTCGAATGCGCAGGCAATCCGATTGCCCGGCAACGCGGTCTGGATTACGTTCGGGAAAAATAAGGAGGACATCAATGGCCAGTTCCAAGTTGCCTGCAGCGAACGAAAACACTAAATCAAAGCTTGGAAGAGTTTTAATGGAGTGCGTGATCACCAAGGCGCGCTGCCTCACGCTGGATCTCGGTGGATCGGTGGGCACGCGTGCGATAGGCAATGCCGTCGCCAACACGGTCAGCGCAGCGTAACTCACATTCACTGGCGCGTGGCGGCGACGAAAGATTACCTTACGGTCGTGTAGTGGGAGGGGATATGGAACTCCAGGAAGTGGGAATTGCCGGGGGTTCCGTGCAGATCGTGCTTGTTGCCGCAGGGGAAAAACGCGGCCTTGCCGAAACTGCCGACTTTTTTCTCGCCGTCCACCGTGAGCTCGGTGTTGCCTTCGAGGAAGACGAAGAGACTCTCGCAGTCGGGATGCATATGCATGGTGGTCTCGGTTTCCGGCACGTACTTGACGATTATCCCGTGCGCGCGCTCGGAGCCGGCCGTTTCCTTGGTGACCAGGTAGATGCGCTGTTTTTTCTTTTCAGGCACGTTGTCGACCGGCTCGTTATGCATGGACACGATCTTGATGCCGCCCTTGAAACCGGGGATGCTCGACTTCTGGCCGGGCGGCGGAGCGATGACGCTCAACACCTCGCAAGGCACCTTGCTCGTCAGCACATAGCCCAGGTTTTCCTCGACGATGCCGAAAGTCCCGAACTTCATCGCGTGGCCGGGCTGGTTTTTCCCGGCGAGCATGGCGTCACCGGACAGGATGAAGAAATACTGGTCGGAACCGGCCGGCGCGCTTCCCTCGAGCCGCGCGTTCGCGTCGAGCTTGATGTAATCGGCCTGCATGTTCCTTCCGTCCGCTCCCGTGATCGCCGCGGTATTCGCACCCGTGCCTACAGGTTTGAGAGGCGCGTTCCTGTAATCGACTAACTTGCCCATCGTGGCTGACCTCCAAGGCTATTGCCGTTGCATTTGGCCGCGCGCCGGTGGAACGGTTGTCATTCGTGCCTGACTTCGGCTGTGCCGCTCAATCGACCGTGGCGCGCGTATTTCTGACTACCTTACCCCATTTGACTCTATCCGATTTTATCTTCGCGCTGAATTGCTCCGGGGAACTTGAAAAAACCTCGAGCCCCTGCCTGACGAACTGTTCGTTGACTGCGGGCGAGCGCATCATCGTGACGATTTCCGAGTTGAGTTTCCCGATGATGTCGGCCGGCGTCCCCGCCGGCGCAAGCACGCCGTACCAGCCGCTGACTTCGAAGCCGGGCACGCCCGCTTCGTCCATGGTCGGCACCTGCGGGACCGCGGGCTGGCGTTTCCGGGTGGTCACTGCGAGAGCTCGCAGCCGGCCTTTGTCAAGATAAGGCAGCGGCGTAAGTATGGTGGTGATCATCATATGCGCTTCGCCGCTGATCAGCGCGGTGATGGCGGCCATATTGCCTTTGTACGGAACATGCACGATGTTCGCGCCGGTGTCCGACTTGAGTATTTCGCCGGCGAGATGAGTGGGCCCGCCGATACCGGCCGACGCGAAATTAAGCTTGCCGGGCTGCGCCTTCGCCAGCGCGATCAGTTCCCTTACGGTTTTCACCGGGACCGAAGGATGCACCACGAGCAGGAGCGGAGTGCCGCCGACCAGACTGATGGGATCGAAGCTTTTGATCGAATCGTAAGGCACCTCTTTATATAGCGCGGGATTGATCGCCAGCACGCCGAGGTTGCCCAGCAGCAGCGTGTAGCCGTCGGGCGCGGACTTGGCGACGTATCCGGCGCCGATATTGCCGCCCGCGCCGCCGCGATTTTCGACCACGACTTCCTGCCCCCAGGCTTCCTTGTATCTTTGGGCAACCGTGCGCCCGAACAGATCGCCCGCTCCGGCGGGCGCGAATGGCACAACCAGATGCACCGGCTTAGCCGGAAAATTTAGTGGGGCGCCGGATGAAACGGGTTGCGCCATGGCGCCGGCGGCCAGCAGGTCAGCCATGGCAATCACCACTGACAGGAATTTTACGAGCGCGAGCATTCGTCATTGTGACACAGACGCCCGCTCCCGGACGGGATGGCGTTATTCCCTATGGATCTCAGAGAAAAACCCCGGAGAGCCGCATGGATAATGGCTTACAAGGCGGTAATCATGAAGCGGAACTCAGGCCCGCCCCGCGTCAATCGAGCTTGACGCCGAGTCGCTTGCCGAGGGTTCCCCATTTCTCCGCGGCTGCCGCGATGACCTGCGCGAACTCCGCGGGCGAGTTGGTGATGACCTCGTTGCCCTGTGATACGAGCATCCGCCGCACATCGGGGGCACGCGCGATGGCAGTGATTTCCCGGTAAAGCTTATCGATGATCGGACGCGGCGTCCGGGCCGGCGCCGTGAAGCCGTACCAGAGCGACGCTTCGTATCCGGGCACGCCGGATTCGGCGACCGTGGGCAGATCAGGGAAGGCCTCCAAACGTTTCGGGTTCGTATGGGCGACGAGCCGCAGCCGCCCCGCCTTCCAGTGACCCATCGTCGAGAACATGTTGCTGAGCGAAAACTGGATCTCGCCCCCGAGCTGGGCCGTCACGTACTGCGCGACGCCCTTGTACGGCACATGCGTCATTTGCATGCCGGTCATCGACATCAAAAGTTCGGTCGCGAGATGCGGCGAGCCGCCCGATCCCGACGATCCGTAGTTGAGCTTGCCCGGGTTCGCCTTGGCGTAGGCGATGAATTCCTTCATCGTGGTGGCCGGCAGGGACGGTTGCAGCAGCGCCCCGAACGGCGATGCGATCACCTCGGTGATCGGGCTGAAGTCCTTCATCGGGTCGTAGGGCAGCTTGGTCGCCAGCTTCGCGCTCACCGCGTGGCTCGCAGTCACCAGCAGCAGCGTGTAACCGTCGGGCGACGCCTTGGCAACGATGTCCGTCCCGACGATCCCCGCCGCGGCCGGGCGGTTGTCGACCACCACCGTTTGCCCCAGGCGCTCGGAGAGACGGGCGCCCACGAGGCGTGCGATGACATCGCTGCCGCCGCCCGGAGAAAAAGGCACGATCACGCGGATCGGCTTGTGCGGATAATCCGCCGCCGATTGCGCGACAACCCCGCTTGATACAACGACCGCGAGCGACGCGAGAAACAACGGCGCGATGGCAGAATATCGCTTTGTCATGTCTTCCTCCATTGGGCCATGCAGGGTTATATTCAGGCCAAATCCATACCCCCCGAAAGCTTCTGCTTCACGCGCGTTGCTGTCAAGCAGAGGAAGGACACATCGTGTGCATCTCGCGCCGACAACCTTCACCCCGGCTT
The DNA here is from genome assembly GCA_016192835.1 of Betaproteobacteria bacterium. Lineage (GTDB taxonomy): Bacteria > Pseudomonadota > Gammaproteobacteria > Burkholderiales > SG8-41 > PALSA-1004. The sequence goes on along the minus strand of JACPTJ010000247.1, from coordinate 1,916 downwards.
GATATGCTTGAATGCTCAGGCAATCCAGTTGCCCGACAACGCAGTCTGGAAATAAGTGCCTTCAAGATCCAATTCGAAGTTATACCAGTTAATCGAGCACTGGAAGCGCCTCGGCTGACTGAAGCCAAAACGGGTAAGCAGGAAGAGTTACGCAAAGCAACATCCTGAATTGCTCGCGGCTTTGATCCAATCCTGCGCGATAGACTTCGGTGCGTCAGTACTGGCAGCTGCTGCGCCGGATCCTGTCTGGTCCATGGCACAGCTCCCGCCCAACGGCACAACGGGCCAATCTGGCCCGTTGCAGCTTTCTGAATCTTGGCGCCCCGAAGGGGATGAAGCTGGGCACTGGCGAGAAGTTGTCTCGGTCGCCTAACCGGCATCGCGCGGTCACCTGCGGTGCTTGCGCCGGGCGCAAAAAAAGCCCCGCGTAAACGGGGCTTTCTCTCGGAACTTTACCCCGGATCGCGTCCGGAGTACGGGTGAACGGCTGGCGCTTGCGCGCTTGTTACATGCCCATGCCGCCCATGCCGCCCATCCCACCCATGCCACCGCCCGCCGATTCTTCTTTCGGCAGTTCCGCCACCATCGCATCGGTGGTCAGGATCAGGCCGGCAACCGAAGCCGCGTTCTGCAATGCGCAACGCGCAACCTTGGTCGGGTCGATCACGCCCATTTCCATCAAATCGCCGTACTGGCTGGTCTGGGCGTTATAGCCGAAATTGCCTTTGCCCTCGACCACTTTGTTGAGCACCACCGACGGCTCATCGCCGGCATTGGCGACGATCCAGCGCAACGGCTCTTCCAGCGCGCGCAGCACGATCTTGATACCGGCTTCCTGATCGTGGTTGTCGCCCTTGAGCTTGCTAAGGCCGGCACGCGCACGGATCAGCGCCACACCGCCGCCCGCGACGATTCCTTCTTCGACCGCCGCACGGGTTGCATGCAGAGCGTCTTCGACGCGCGCTTTCTTTTCCTTCATTTCGACTTCGGTCGCAGCGCCGACTTTGATCAATGCCACGCCGCCGGCGAGTTTCGCCACGCGTTCTTGCAGTTTTTCCTTGTCGTAATCGCTGGTCGCGTCGTCGATCTGCTTGCGGATGCTATTGACGCGGCCTTCGATTGATTTCGCGTCACCTTTGCCGTCGATCAGCGTGGTCTCTTCCTTGCCGATTTCGATGCGCTTGGCCTGGCCGAGATCAGCCAACGTTGCTTTCTCGAGTGACAGACCGACTTCTTCGGCAATTACCGTGCCGCCGGTCAGAATCGCGATATCTTCAAGCATCGCTTTGCGACGATCGCCAAAGCCGGGCGCTTTCACCGCGCAGGTCTTGAGGATGCCGCGGAGATTGTTCACCACCAACGTCGCCAGCGCTTCACTGTCGACATCTTCGGCAATGATCAGCAGCGGTTTGCCGGCCTTCGCTACCTGCTCGAGCACGGGCAGAAGGTCGCGGATGGTGGAGATCTTCTTTTCCGACAACAGGATATAGGCGTCTTCCAGCACGGAGATCTGCTTCTCGGCGTTGTTGATGAAGTACGGCGACAGGTAGCCGCGGTCGAACTGCATGCCCTCGACCACTTCGAGTTCCATGTCAAGCGACTTGCCGTCCTCGACCGTGATCACGCCTTCCTTGCCGACCTTTTCCATCGCTTCGGCAATTTTGTCCCCAATGGTTGGGTCACAGTTGGCCGAGATCGAACCGACTTGCGCGATTTCCTTGGTGGTGGTGCAGGGCTTCGAGAGTTTCTTCAGCTCCTCGACCACCGATTCAACCGCTTTGTCGATGCCGCGCTTGAGATCCATCGGGTTCATGCCGGCGGCGACGAACTTCATGCCTTCCTGCACGATCGATTGCGCGAGCACGGTCGCGGTGGTGGTGCCGTCGCCGGCGATGTCGGAAGTCTTGCTGGCGACT
>JACPTJ010000246.1 GCA_016192835.1 Betaproteobacteria bacterium | reverse complement strand
GGACGCGTAGTGGGCCAGGTCATCGGCGCGCTTGGCGCGGTAAACGTACGTATTTTATTGATATTGCGTACGTAGCGGGACCGGGCTAGAATAACCGCTACTGTTAGCGGAGATCCTACTCATGGCCATCACGGCAACCAAGCTCAGGTCCGACCTTTACCGCGTGATCGACGAGGTGATCAGGAAGGGCGTGCCGGTCGAAGTCGAGCTGCGCGGCAAGAAAGTGCGCATCGTTCCCGCCGAACCGCGCGACAAGCTCGCCAATCTGGTAAAAAGGCCCGGGGTCATCGTGGGCGATGCCGGCCGTTTGGCGCAGGTCAAGACCTTCGACGAGGCGAAGTGGCGCAAGAAATGGGATAAACGTCTCAAATGAGCGCTTATCTGGACACGCATGTCACCCTCTGGCTCTATTCCGGCCAGACCGAACGCTTGAGCAAGCGCGCGACAAACCTGATCAACCAGGAGCGAGTCGGCGTCAGTCCGGTCGTCCTGTTGGAATTGCAATACCTCCGGGAAATCGGGCGCGTCACAGCGGTGCCGCGGGCCATCATCATGGACCTGAAGCAGCGCCTGGGTCTTGCGATCGAGGATCGTTCGCTGGAGACGGTTATGGAACGCGCTCTCGGACTCGCCTGGACCCGGGACGTCTTCGACCGCCTGATCGTGGCGCAAGCGGCGCTCGACGACGCCGAGCTGGTCACGTCCGACCGGCTGATTCGAAAGCATTATCCAAAGGCCGTCTGGTAGCAATGCCGGGATGAGATTTTCGGTGACGCATCAAGACGGCGCCGCCCGCCGCGGGACGCTCACGCTCGCGCACGGCACGGTCGACACGCCGGCGTTCATGCCGGTCGGGACTTACGGCACGGTGAAGGCGATGAGCCCGGCCGAGTTGAGGGAAATCGGGGCGCAGATCGTGCTCGGCAATACGTTCCACCTGTGGCTGCGCCCCGGGCTCGAGGTGATCGCGGCGCATGGCGGGCTGCACCGCTTCATGGGCTGGGACGGCCCGCTCCTCACCGATTCCGGCGGCTATCAGGTATTCAGTCTTGGCGAGCTGCGCAAGATCAGCGAGGAGGGCGTCAGGTTCCAGTCGCCGGTCAACGGCGATGCGTGTTTTCTCACGCCCGAGGAATCGATGCGCATCCAGCGCGTGCTGAACAGCGACATCGTGATGGTGTTCGACGAGTGCACGCCGTATCCGGCCGATCCTGACGAGGCCCGCGCTTCAATGGAACTCTCGCTGCGCTGGGCCGAGCGCAGCAGGCGCGCGCACGAAGGCAACCGCAACGCGCTGTTCGGCATCGTGCAGGGCGGCATGTACGAGGAATTGCGCGACCGCTCGCTCGCGGGACTGACTGCCAGCGGTTTCGACGGCTACGCGATCGGCGGCCTTTCGGTCGGCGAACCGAAGCACGATATGCGTCGCATCCTCCGCCACACCGCGCCGCAATTGCCCGCCGACAAGCCGCGCTACCTGATGGGCGTCGGCACGCCCGAGGATATCGTCGCGGCGGTCGCATCCGGCGTCGATATGTTCGACTGCGTGCTGCCGACGCGCAACGCCCGCAACGGCTGGATTTTCACGCGCCACGGCACGATCAAGCTCAGGAACGCGCAGTACCGCGAGGACGTGGGGCCGCTCGATGCGGCGTGCGGCTGTTATACGTGCCGCAACTTCAGCCGCGCCTACCTGCATCACTTGCAGAAAGTGAACGAAATCCTCGGTGCGCGGCTCAATACCTGGCACAACCTCTATTACTTCCTCGAGCTGATGCGCGGCCTGCGCGAGGCGATCGCACAGCAGCGGCTTGCTGATTTCGTTGCCGAATTTAAGCGGTTGCGGGCGGCAACGTGATAAAATACGCGACATTTCGCGAGGGGAACATCGCGAATGTTCTGTAAACCCCCGTTTCAGGAGATAAAACCGTGTTAATCAACGAAGCTTGGGCCCAGTCCGGGTCGCCTGCATTGGGCGCCGATATCTGGTCGATGCTGCCCATCATCCTGATGTTCGTGGTGCTCTATTTCCTCATGATCCGTCCGCAGATGAAGCGCACCAAGGAACACAAGACGATGATCGAAGCGCTCCAGAAAGGCGACGAAGTGGTTGCCGCCGGCGGACTGGTCGGCAGGATCAGCAAGATCAGCGAAAGCTACATCACGCTGCAGATTGCCGCGAACGTCGAAGTCCAGGTGCAGCGTCCGGCGGTGCAGCTGCTGCTGCCCAAGGGCAGCATCAAGAGCATCGAGTGAACCGCTACCCCCTCTGGAGATACCTGGTCATCGGCTTCACGCTGGTAACCAGTGTGCTTTATACCCTGCCGAATTTTTTCGGCGAGGTGCCCGCTGTGCAGATTTCTTCGCTCAAGGCCACCGCCAGGGTTGATACCCCGCTCATGGAGACAGTCGAGAAGACCCTCAAGGCGAATTCGATCCAGCTCGACGGCATGTTCACGGATCCCAACAGCATCAAGGTCAGGTTCAGGGACACCGACACCCAGCTCAAAGCCAAGGACGTTCTGGACCGGGCCCTCAATCCCGATCGCGAGAGCCCGTCGTTCATTCTGGCGCTGAATCTGATCTCGGATTCTCCCGCGTGGTTTACGGCGGTCAACGCGCTGCCGATGTACCTGGGCCTCGATCTGCGCGGCGGCATACATTTTCTGCTGCAGGTCGACCTCAAAGCCGCGCTCAACAAGCGGCTCGACGGGCAGGTCGCGTATATTCGCAACGCTTTGCGCGAGAAGAAAATCCCCTATGCCGGAATTGCGCGCGAGGGGCAGGCCGTCATCGTAAAATTCCGCGACGCCGAGACGCGCGACAAGGCGCAGCGCGAGATCGAGCGTGTCACGCCCGATTTTGCATTGAAAACCGCGGACGACGCGGGCGAGTTCCGCATCGCTGCGACGCTCACGCCGCAGGCGCAGTCAGAAACCCAGAAGTCGGCCATCGAGCAGAACATCACGACGCTCAGAAACCGCGTCAATGAACTCGGCGTCGCCGAGCCGATCATCCAGCAGCAGGGCGCCGACCGCATCGTGGTGCAATTGCCGGGCGTGCAAGACACCGCGCGCGCCAAGGACATCCTCGGCCGCACTGCGACCCTCGAGATCCGCATGGTCGAGGCGCATGGCAGCGATCCCGCGGCGCGCGACTACGATCCGGCGAAGATCGAAGCTGCGGTCAAGGGCAACATCCCGTTCGGAACCGAGTTGTTTTACGAGCGCCGCGGCCCCACCGCGGAGCCGCTGCTGGTGTCCAAGCAGGTCGTCATCACCGGCGAGCGCCTCACCAAAGCCGCGCCGACCTTCGACCAGCGGGACCAGAGGCCGGTGGTAGCGATCGAGCTCGACGGTCAGGGCGCGCGCCTCATGCGGGATGCCACGCGCGACTCGATCAAGCGCCGCATGGCGGTGCTGTTGATCGAGAAAGGCAAGCCCGAGGTCATCACCGCGCCGGTCATCCAGGACGTGTTGGGCGGCAGTTTCCAGATCACCGGCAGCAAGTCCCCGCGCGAGGCCAGCGATCTCGCGCTGCTGCTGCGCGCCGGCGCGCTCGCGGCGCCGATGGATATCATCGAGGAGCGCACCGTCGGCCCCAGCCTGGGCGCCGAAAACATCAAGATCGGCTTCCAATCGACCTGGATCGGCTTTGCCGCGGTCTCGGTATTCATGGTGGCGTATTACCTGTTGTTCGGCCTGATCTCGATCGTCGCGCTTGCGATAAACGTTTTTTTCCTGATCGCGCTGCTGTCGATGCTGCAGGCAACGCTGACTTTGCCGGGCATGGCCGGTATCGCGCTCACCATCGGCATGGCGATCGACGCCAACGTACTGATCAACGAGCGCATACGCGAGGAACTCAGGAACGGCAACACGCCCCAGGCGGCGATTCATGCCGGCTACGACCGCGCCTGGGGCACGATACTCGATTCCAACATCACGACGCTGATCGCCGGCATCATGCTGTTCCTGCTGGGTTCGGGTCCGGTGAAAGGCTTTGCGGTCGTGCTGTGCCTCGGCATCCTGACTTCCATTTTCAGCGCGGTGATGGTCTCGCGCGGCATCGTCAACCTCTATTACGGCCGCCGCCGCAAGCTCGAGAGCCTCTCGATCGGACAGATCTGGAAGCCGGGAGCTGAAAAACATGAAGGAGTGAAGGGAAAACGGTAAGTCGGGTTCTCACGAACCACCCATCACGAATCACCAATCACGAGT
>JACPTJ010000245.1 GCA_016192835.1 Betaproteobacteria bacterium | reverse complement strand
CTCACCCCAACCCTCTCCCGCCCAGGCGGGAGAGGGAGTGTTCCCTCGCCCCGCTTGCCGGAAGAGAGGGAGTGTTCCCTCGCCCCGCTTGCGGGAAGAGAGGGAGTGTTCCCTCGCCCCGCTTGCGGGGAGAGGGCTAGGGTGAGGGGAAAGTCTGTCATCCACGTTCACGATTCTCAATAGGATCAAATCACTTTGTCCTGGCGCAGTCCGGCGATGCGCGCTTCATCATAGCCGAGTTCAACGCGCAGAATCTCGTCGGTGTGCTGGCCGAGCGTCGGCGGCGCGCAGCGCACCGACGTTGGCGTCCCGCTGAACTTGAACGGCGTGCCAATCAGCTTGAGCGCGCCAAGCGCCGGATGCTCAACCGTCTCGACCATCGCGCGCGCCGCGGTTTGCGGGTCGTCGAACGCCTGTTTGACCGAGTTGATGCGGCCGCACGGCACGCCTGCCGCCTTGAGCTTCTCCATCCACGTGACGGCCGCACCGCTCCTGAGCGTATCGGCGATAAGCCCATCGACCAGCTCGCGGTGCGCGACGCGGTCCTTGTTCTTCGCAAAACGCGCATCGGCCGCCCACTCGGCGCGCCCGATGGCCTGCGCGAACTTGGCGAACTGCGCGTCGTTGCCGACGGCGACCGACATCATGCCGTCGGCGGTCGGGTAAGTCGTATACGGCACGATGCTCGGATGGCCGTTGCCGTAGCGTCCGCCGTCCTTGCCCGCGGCGAGATAGTTGGCCGCGACATTGGCGAGCATGAAGAGGCTTGTCTCGTAGAGCGAGAGTTCGACGTGCTGGCCGTGGCCGGTGCGCCCGCGCGCTGCCAGTGCCCCGAGAATCGCGTTGCTGGCGAGCATGCCCGTGCAGACGTCCACCAGCGCCACGCCGTGCTTGGCCGGCGGACCGTCCTGCGGCCCGGTGATGCTCATCAGGCCCGACTCCGCCTGCAGGATGGCGTCGTAACCCGGCAGCCCGCCTTTCGGCCCGCTCGCGCCGTAGCCGGTGATCGAGCAGCGGATCACCTGCGGCGCGTGGGCTTCCAGCCAGGCATTGGAAAAGCCCCACTTCTCGAGCGTGCCGACCTTGAAGTTCTCGACCAGCACGTCGCTTTTCCTGATGAGCGCGGCGAGGATCTCCTGGCCGGGTGGCGCGGCCAGGTTGAGCGTCAGCGAGCGCTTGTTGCGGTTGAGACCAAGGAAGTATGCGGCTTCACTGCCGACGAACGGCGGACCCCACCTGCGCGTATCGTCACCGGTGCCGGGCGGCTCGATCTTGATCACGTCGGCGCCCATGTCGCCAAGCATCATCGTGCACAAAGGGCCGGCGAGGATGCGCGTGAGATCCAATACGCGCAGGCCAGCGAGAGCCCCCGGCTTCGTATCGCAGAAGGTCCCCTCTCCCCTGGTGGGAGAGGGGCAGGGTGAGGGGGCAGATCCGCGATTCACTTCCCGCGCATCGAAGGCGGTGCGTTGAGATCGCGCGCGCAGCCGTCGACGTATTTCGCGAGCTCGCGCTTGTTGCGCAGGCGGAACTTCTGGAAGTTGGGCTTCCTGCCCTCGAGGAACGCATCCATCCCTTCGATGCTTTCCTCGGTACCCCACACGTGCGCGAGCAGTTCCATACCGTGCTGCCACGACGCGTAAAGCTGGTCGGATTCGAAGTTAAGGCTCTTCTTGGTCATGCGCAGCGTCTGCGAACTGTGGCCCTTCATGGCTTTGCACCACTTGAGCGTTTCCTTGAGCAGGTCCTGCTGCGGCACGCACTTGTTGATGAGCCCGACTTCGACCGCTTCTTTCGCGCCGAAGCGCCTGGCACAGAATATCATCTCGCGCGCGAGCCGCTCGCCGATGAGGCGCGGCAGATATTGGGTCGCGCCCACGGTCGGACAGGCGCCGACCGTCGCGCCGGTCTGGCCGAGCACGGCGTTTTCCGAGGCAATGACCAGATCGCACCACAGCGCAAGCTCGTGGCCGCCGCCCATGCACCAGCCATTGACCATCGCGATCACCGGTATCGGCAGGCCGCGGATCGTCATGGCGAGGCCCTGCATGCGGTCGTTCCACATGCAGGCATTGACCCAGTTGAGCCGCTTCATCGCATAGAAATCGCCGCCCGCGGAAAACGACTTGTCCCCGGCGCCCGTCACCACCGCGCACACGATGGACGGATCCTCGCGGGTCGATTTGAGCGCGGCGATCATCTCGTCGAGCGTCTGCTCGCGGAATGCGTTCAGCACGCGCGGGCGGTTGATCGTGACCCACGCGACCTGGTCTTTGACCTCGTAAAGGATGTCGTTATATTTAGCGGTTTTTGCAGCTTTATTGCGCTTGGCAGGCATGGGACTCCCCGAGGGTGACTGAATGATGGAACTGCGTGACGATCCGGGTGTGAGTTTACCAGATTGCGGTGAGCGCCCGCAGCGCGAGGCGCGTCCGGGCGCGAAAGGTTTGACAGCGCGAGCCCTCGTCCACTATCTTGGCAGCTCGCTCAGGAGGAACCCCATGACTGCAATCGCAAGACGCGTGCTGGCGCTCGCTGCCGCCGGCGCATTCGTGTTCGCGTGGGACAGCCGCGCGCAGAACTATCCGGTCAAAACCATCCGCATCATCGTGCCGTTCGTCCCCGGCGGGCCGACGGACATCCAGGCGCGCTGGGCGGCGCAGCAGTTGAACACCGCGTTCGGCCAGCCGGTGATCGTCGACAATCGCGGTGGCGCCGGCGGCGTTCCCGGCACCGAGGCCGTGGTCAAGAGCGCGCCCGATGGCTACACGCTGCTCGCGGGCAATCCGGGGCCGCTGACGATTGCGCCAAACGTGCGCGCGCAACTGCCGTACGACACGCTGCGCGATCTCGCGCCCATCATGTTGATCGCGCGCAGCGCGAGCTGCCTCTGCGTGCATCCGAGCCTGCCGGTCAAAGGCGTCAAGGAATTCGTCGCTCTCGCGAGGAGCAGTCCGGGCAAAATCAATTACGCGTCGCCGGGGGTGGGGACCGTCGGACATCTCGCCACCGAGCTGTTCGCAACCCAGGCGGGCGTCAAGCTCAACCACATTCCGTATAAGGGCGCCGCCCAATACACGATCGATCTCATCGCGGGCCACATCGAAGTTGCAATCATCCAGTTCGCCGGCTGCGCGCCGCTCTTCCAGCAGGGAAAAATACGCGCCATCGGCGCGACTTCCGCCAAGCGCACGCCGCTGCTGCCGAACCTGCCGACCATCGCGGAACAGGGCGTCGCCGGCTTCGTGAGCTATAACTGGAACGGCGTGCTGGCGCCGGCGGGAACGCCCGAGGCGGTCATTTCCCGCATCCGCGAGGTACTGGCCAAACAACTCGCGACGCCGGAAGGCCAGCGGTTGTTCGTGAGCCAGGGCCACGAGCCCGCCGGCGACGGGCCTGAAGAATACGCCGCGTTCATACGCGCCGAAATCGCGAAGTGGTCGAAAGTTGCCAAGGCCGCGGGAATCAAACCGCAGTAGAAAAACATGAATAACCGCATCCCACCCTCACCCCAACCCGCTCCCGCCCGGGCGGGAGAGGGAGCGTTCAAAAAGGCAGGACACGCTCATGGCTGACAAGAAAGAACCCGCGTACTTCATGTACTTTCCCGGCAACTACCGCTGGTCCGCGGGGTTCATCAACATGCTGAGCGCGGCGCCGTACGGCGGCTCGGAAATCGGCGAGCTGCACAAGATCGGACGCATGCTGAAGGACAAGGCGCCGGAAGATGATGGCGCATGGTTCGACGCCTGCGTCAAAGTCGCCGACGGCGTGCGCGGCCATGCCGAGAAGTTCGACCGGTCGGGACACCGCGTTGCCGCGGCGCACGCCTATCTGCGCGCCTGCAACTACTATCAGATGGCGGAGCGCTTCCGCACGCCCAAGGACAAGATCGCGCT
>JACPTJ010000244.1 GCA_016192835.1 Betaproteobacteria bacterium | reverse complement strand
CGCATCGAACGGCTCCGCCGCCTGCACCGCCGGCGAGAGCAGTGCCGCACCAATCAACGCAGCACCCAGCAGCTTGAGTTTGCGTTCGCGCATGGTATTGGCCCTGAACGGTGGGTGATTCATATGACAATCTTTTTACGCGCATCGCCTTAGCGTTGCTGTGACCTATTGCGCAATCAGCAAAAATAATTGCCAGCTTGTGTGACCTAACGCACAAACCGACAAGAACAACAGGAAAGTTCAGGCGCGCAGAGGCGAAAATCGCCCCCGCAACCTGCTGTGTCAAACTAAACGCATACGAAGAAGAAGGATTGCCTGGAGCGCGAGGAGCGCTACGAGAGTTCGACTACCCCTTGAACGGCTGGTAGACTAAATGGACGTTACGTGTTGCCACGGCCGTGGGCGCAGATGCCAGCACGCGGCGCACACCACAACCCGGGGGGGCTCCGTTGGAAAATCGGTCACTGTACGAGCGAGGCAAAGCATGAGTGCCGCGAATTCTGAGCCGAAGCTTGGTTTCATCGGGCTCGGAAAAATGGGGGCGCCGATCGCGCGCCGGCTCATCGACCGGGGATATCACGTCGTCCTGTACGACGCGATACCGGCGGCAATGGGCCCGCTGGTGGATGCCGGCGGACACCCTGCCGCATCCCCCCGGGAGGTGGCCTCGCGGGCTGGCGTCGTCTTTACCTGTCTGCCCAGCTTGGAGATTGTGCAGGAGGTGGCCCTCGGCCAGGACGGCCTGTGCCATGGCACCGCGATGGAGATCCTCGTCGATTGCTCTACCACCGGGCCTGAGTTCGCCCGGATCCTGGGCGCCGAGCTTGCCAAGCACGCCATCGGGATGCTTGATTCTCCGGTGACCGGGGGCGTGCGAAGGGCTCGTGAAGGCAGTCTCGCCATCATCGTATCGGGCAGACGCAGCTTGTTCGAGCGGGTCGCACCGCTGTACGAGTCCATCGGCCGCGCGTACTTCATGGGCGAGGATTCGGGTCAGGCCCAGATGATGAAGCTGGTCAACAATCTTCTGTCCCAGGTAGCGACGGCAGCGACCTACGAAGCCTTCGTACTTGGGGTGAAGGCCGGTCTCGATCCGGACGCCATGCTCGACGTGATTAACGACGGCACCGGCCGGAACAACTGCACCGAATACAAGATGCCGCGCTCAGTGCTGCCGCGAAGCTTCGATTACGGCAGCAACATGGAGATCACCTACAAGGACATCTCCCTGTGCATGAAGGAGGCGGAGAAGCTCGGGGTGACCATGCTGCTGGGGAACATGGCGAAGCAGCTCTGGGGGTACGGGGTGCATCGTGGCGGGGCCAAGCGCGATTCGTCCACACTGATTACGTACCTCGAGGAGTGGGCTGGCGTGAAGGTCGTGGGCGCTACCGGGCGCCGCCGAGTGGAATAATTCTGCGCGGGGGTTACAACAAGAGGAGGAGTTCTATGATTTCGCACGATGCGTTCCGTCGTCTGTCAACCGTTGTAGCGATCGCCGGCTTGGCCAGCAGCGCCGGACTGGCGGGCGCCCAGACCGACTACCCCGCCCGGCCGCTCCGGTTCCTGGTCGGGGCTGCGCCCGGCGGCGCCACCGAAATCCTGGCGCGCGCCATCGGCACCCGGCTCGGGGAGAAATTCCGTCAGCAGGTTGTGATCGACACCCGCCCCGGGGCGAACCACATCATCGCAGGCGAGATCAACCTGCAGGCCGCGCCCGACGGCTACACGATCCAGATGATCCCCGAGGGCTGGGTCATCAACGCCTCCGTCTATTCGAAACTGCCGTTCGACCCGGTGCGCGACTTCACGCCGATCGGCACGGTCGCGATGGTGCCGAACGTGCTGGTTATCCATCCTTCCATTTCGGCCAAGACGGTACCGGAATTCATCGCGCTGGCTCAGCGTCGGCCCGGTGAGATGAGCTACGGAACCTCCGGCGTGGGTTCCCCCAGCCACATGTCGGCCGAGTTTTTCAAGATTCTCGCCAAAGTGGAGTATACGCACGTGCCCTACAAGGGCTCGGGACTGTCGCTCATCGACCTGATGGGCGGACACCTGCAGCTGTCGTTTCCCTCGGTGCCGGCGTCGTTCCCACACGTCAAGGCCGGCAGACTGCGGGCCCTGGGAGTCACGACCGTCAAACGCGCCTCGGCCCTTCCGGACGTGCCGACCATCCAGGAATCCGGCGTGGCGGGCTTCGAGGTGAGCGGCTGGTACGGCGTAATCGCCCCGCGGGGGGTGGTGAAACCTTTGGTCGAGCGATTGAACCGGGAGATCAACGCGGTCCTGCAGATGCCGGAGTTGAGCAGCTTTCTTGCGGGGCAAGGCGCCGACCCGCTGACGGGCACGCCGGAGGCGTTTGCAGCGGCGATGGCGAACGACCGGGTGAAGTGGGCAAAGGTGGTCAAAAGCGCCGGAATCAAGATGCGATAGTGCTCGTACGGGCAGCAACGTCGCATCATGCTTGAAATGGAAGCAGGCGGCGTGCCGCTTGTCAGACAGGAGAAAGAAAATGGGCAGGCTCGAAGGTAAAGTCGCATTCATCACCGGCGCGGGCTCTGGGATCGCAAAAGCGACGGCGTTGATGTTTACGCGCGAAGGCGCCAAAGTCGCGCTCGCGGAAATCAACCGTGAGTTGGGACAGGCAACCGAGAAACAGGTCCGCGAGGCGGGCGGTGACGCGAGTTTCGTGGAAACCGACGTTACCAAGGACGACAGCGTCAAGCACGCGATCGATGCGATAGCGGCGCGCTATGGCCAGATCGACGTGATCATGAATTGCGCCGGTGGTTCGTTGGTGGAAGACGTGCCGGTGCATGAAATGGATCTGGGCGTGTGGGAGCGCACCATCGCGCTCAACCTGCTCGGGCCATTCCTGTGCTGCCGCCATGGCGTTCCCTACATGATCAAAGCAGGCGGCGGCTCGATCATAAACTTTGGCTCGTGGGTGGGTCAGATTGGCACGTACAAGCCGGCGTACGCCGCTGCCAAAGGTGGCATCGTTTCGTTCACGAAATCGCTCGCCTATGAGTACGCGAAGAATGGCATCCGGGCCAATGTTATCGCCCCGGGCGTGGTGCGCACCGAACGCTCGATCAAGCGCTGGGAAAACAAGGACTGGCTGCTGGCGGAGAAGCCCAGCCCGGCGGCACAGGCGCGCATGGCGATACAGAAGAACTATCCGTTCTCGGTAGGCGAGCCGGGAGATATCGCATCGATCGCCGTGTTCCTGGCCTCGAATGAATCGCGCATGTTGACCGGCACGGTAATCGCCGCCGACGGCGGGCGGTCATCCTATCTCAAGATTTCAGTGCCGCAGGACTGAGCGGCATGCTGTTGCCGGCGCACCAGAACACTTTCGTGCCTCCTGTGGGCATTGTCGGGTTAACTTGACAATACCTTCGATGGCGGGCATGTTGTACGATGTTTGCTGTCCTGGGGAGGATGAATGGGTGCGCACAGCAAAAGATGGGTAGCGGTTGCGTTTGGCTGCGGATTATGGTCGCTGGCGAACGCGTCTGCCGCAAGCGCCCAGGGGTATCCCAATCGCGCAATCCGCATGGTGGTGCCATTCGCGCCCGGCGGCGGCACCGATACCAACGCACGCATCGTATCGCAGAAGCTTACCGAACAACTCGGGGTCCCGGTGGTGGTCGACAATCGCCCCGGCGCAGGCAGCATGCTGGGCACCGAGATCGTGGCCAAGGCAGCGCCGGATGGTTACACGTTGCTCAACGTGTCCCCCGAGCTTACGATCAATCCCAGCCTGCAGCCGAAGATCCCGTACGATGCGCTAAAGGACCTCGCGCCAGTTTCACAAACGGTGTCGAGCCAGTACGTGCTATCGACGCACCCGAGCGTTCCCGTGAAATCGCTCAAAGAATTCATCGCGCTCGCGAAGGCACGCCCCGGACAGCTCAACTACGGCTCTTCGGGCGTCGGCAGCGCCAACCATCTCGCCGGCGTGCTGTTCCAGGGAATGACGGGGACCAAGCTGGTACACATCCCGTTCAAGGGTGCGGGTCCCGCGACCATTGCGCTGATGGGCGGCGAAATCGACTTCATGTTCAGCAGCACGACCGCGGCCGTCGCGCAGGTCAAGCTCGGGAGACTGCGCGCGATCGCAGTGACCGGTCCAAAGCGGTTTTCAGAAATGCCGGACATTCCGACTGTTTCGGAAGCAGGCGTACCGGGATTCGTGATCACCGGCTGGTTCGGGGTGCTGGCGCCGGCGGGCACGCCGCGCGAGATCATCAACACGCTCGGCGCCGAGATCGTCAAGATTGTGCAAAACCCGGCGATCCAGCAACGGTTCGCCTCGCTCGGCACCGTGCCGGTGGGAAGCTCGCCGGAGGAGTTCGCTGCGTTTCTGCGCGCGGAGATCGAAAAATGGTCGCGAGTGGTGAAGGCATCCGGCGCACGCCCTGATTAGCAGGCTGCGGAACGCTCAACAACGGACTCGAAAGCGCCGCGCTTGCAGGAACGCGTGCAGCCGCTCCCACTCCGCGAAGGCGGCATCCCCCTGGCGCGTTTTACCGCCTCCGGTGCACCGGCACCCGGGGCGCCCAACCGAGCCCCCGTCACTCCCATTCGATCGTCGCCGGGGGCTTGCTCGAAATATCGTAGACAACACGGTTGATGCCGCGCACTTCATTGATGATGCGGTTCGCGACTTTCGACAACAGGGCATGCGGCAACTCTGCCCAGTGCGCGGTCATGAAATCCTGCGTTTGCACCGCGCGCAGGGCGATCACGTGTTCGTAAGTGCGGCCATCGCCCATCACGCCCACGGAACGCACCGGCAGGAACACGGCGAATGCCTGCGCGGTTTTTTGGTACCAGCCGGCCGCGCGCAGCTCGTCGATAAAAATCGCGTCCGCGCGCCGCAGCAGCTCGGCATATTCGGCCTTGACCTCACCGAGTATGCGCACCCCCAGCCCCGGTCCGGGAAACGGGTGACGAAACACCACGTCGTGCGGCAGTCCGAGCTCCAGCCCGAGCGCCCGCACCTCGTCCTTGAATAATTCGCGCAGCGGTTCGAGCAATTTGAGGTGCAACGTCTCGGGCAACCCGCCGACGTTGTGGTGCGACTTGATGGTGTGCGCTTTCTTCGTCTTCGCGCCGGCCGATTCGATCACATCGGGATAGATCGTACCCTGCGCAAGCCATTTCACTTGGGGCAACTTGGCCGCTTCGCGCTGAAACACCTCGACGAACACACGGCCGATGATCTTGCGTTTGTGTTCCGGATCGGTCACGCCTGCAAGCGCGCCGAGAAAATGCTGGCGCGCATCGACATGTATCACTTTGGCGCCGAGGTTCTGGGCGAACGTCCGCATCACCTGCCCAGCCTCGTCGAGCCGCAGCAGGCCATTGTCGACAAACACGCAGGTGAGTTGGTTGCCGATCGCCCGATGTATCAACGCCGCCGCGACCGCGGAGTCGACGCCACCCGATAAGCCGAGCAGCACCTCTTCCTTACCGACCACCGAGCGCAGGTGCCCGATTGCCTCTTCGGCATAGCCGGGCATGCTCCAGTCGCCATCGAGGCCGCAAATATCGAGCACGAAACGCTCGATGATCGCCTTGCCCTGCAGCGTGTGGGTGACTTCCGGATGGAATT
>JACPTJ010000243.1 GCA_016192835.1 Betaproteobacteria bacterium | reverse complement strand
TACATCGCGCGCGTCAAGGACAAGAACGACAGCGCCGTGCTCTACGGCTTCGGCCATCGCGTCTACAAGCACTACGATCCGCGCGCCACGCTGATCCAGAAGACCTGCCATGAAGTGCTCGATGAGCTCGGTCTGAAAGACGACAAGCTGTTCAAGCTCGCGATGGCGCTCGAGAAGATCGCGCTCGAGGATGAGTATTTCGTGAGCCGCAAACTCTACCCCAACGTGGATTTCTATTCGGGCATCGTTTACAAGGCGCTCGGCGTTCCAGTCAGCATGTTCACGGCGATCTTCGCGCTCGCGCGCACCGTCGGCTGGATCGCGCAGTGGACCGAGATGATTTCGGACCCCGACCAGAAGATCGGACGCCCGCGGCAGCTCTACACCGGCCACGGCGAGCGCCAGTTCGTGCCGATGGAGAAACGCAAATAAGCGGCAAACGTTAATCGATAAACGGTGAGAGGTGAACGGCAAGCGGCGCTAATGGTGGTGGCCAGGCGCGTCCGGAGTTACGCTGCGGGCCGGCTGGACCGAAAGGCGCCGTCATGCTGAAAGAATTGCTCGGCAATTCGTATCTGTTCGGCGCCAATGCGCCGTTCATTGAAGCGCTGTACGACCGCTATCTCGAGGACCCGAACGCGGTCGAGCCGCGCTGGCGCACCTATTTCGACGAACTGCAACGGCTCGACGACGGCGCGCGCGACGTCTCCCACGTCTCTATCCAGGAGCATTTTGCCGGGCTGGCCAGGCGCCGCCGCGTACCCGGCGTCACCACGACCATGGTGCAGCAGCCGCAGCTCTCGCAGAAGCAATACGGAGTGCTGCAGCTGATCGGCGCTTACCGCTTCCAGGGTGTTCGCCACGCCGACGTCGATCCGCTCAAGCGTCACGAAACGCCTTATATCGCCGAGCTCGACCCCGCGTTTTACGGGTTGAGCGACGCCGATATGGACACCGTGTTCGGCACCGGCTCGCTGATCGGGCCGCGCGAGATGAAACTGAAGGACATCCTGCAGATGCTGCGGGACACTTATTGCCGCACCATCGGCACCGAATACATGTACATCACCGACGTCCCGCAGAAGCGCTGGGTCCAGGAGCGCCTGGAGACCGGCCGCGCGGCTCCGAGCTACGACGCCGGATACAAGAAGCATATCCTGGAACGGCTGACCGCGGCCGAGACGCTGGAGCGCTATCTGCACACCAAGTACGTTGGACAGACGCGCTTCTCACTCGAAGGCGGCGACAGTTTCATTCCCATGCTCGATCACCTGCTCGCGCGCGCCGGCGTGGCCGGAGTGCAGGAAGCCGTGATCGGCATGGCGCATCGCGGACGGCTCAACGTGCTGGTCAACACGCTCGGCAAGATGCCGAAGGACCTGTTTGCCGAGTTCGAGGGCAAGCAATCCCCCGAAGTGCTGGCCGGGGACGTCAAGTACCACGACGGTTTTGCGTCGAATATCATGACGCCGGGCGGTCCGCTGCACGTCTCGCTTGCGTTCAACCCCTCCCACCTCGAAATCGTCAATCCGGTCGTGGAAGGATCGGTGCGCGCGCGCCAGCACCGCCGCGGCGACAAGACCGGGCGTCACGTGCTGCCGGTGCTGGTTCACGGCGACGCCTCGTACGCGGGCCAGGGCGTGGTGATGGAAACGCTGAATCTCGCGCAGACGCGCGGCTTCGGAACCGGCGGCACGCTGCACATCATCATCAACAATCAGATCGGCTTTACCACGTCCGACCTGCGCGATGCGCGCTCGACGCTTTATTGCAGCGACGTGTCCAAAATGCTCGAAGTGCCGATTTTCCACGTCAACGGCGACGATCCCGAAGCGGTGTGCCTGGTGACCGAAATCGCGCTCGATTACCGGATGGAGTTCGGCAAGGACGTGGTTATCGACCTGGTCTGTTATCGCCGGCTCGGCCATAACGAGCAGGACGAGCCGATGGTCACGCAGCCGCTGATGTATAAAAGCATCCATCAGCATCCGGCTGCGCGCAAGATCTACGCCGAGCGCCTCGTCGCCGAAAAGGTGATCGCAGAGGCCGCTGCCGAGGAGATGATCAGGATTTACCGCACCGCGCTCGACAGCGGCTATCACACCAATCAGACGATACTGTCGAACTACAAGCCGCCGTTCGAGGCCAACTGGAAGCGCTACAAGGGCACCCAGTGGAACGAGAACGACGATACACGGCTGCCGCTCGAGTTGCTGCAGCAGCTCGGCCGCAAGCTGAGCGAAGTGCCGCCCAACTTCAAGCTGCACCCGCGCGTCGAAAAAATCATGATTGACCGCCGGCGGATGGCGGATGGCAGTCTGCCGCTCGACTGGGGAATGGCCGAGAACCTCGCTTACGCGACACTGCTCAACGAAGGCTATTCGATACGCATTACGGGCCAGGACGTCGGTCGCGGCACGTTCTTCCACCGTCACGCGGTGCTGCACGACCAGAACCGCGAGCGCTGGGACCAGGGTATCTACATGCCGCTGCAGCACGTGAACGGCAAACAGGGTGATTTCGTCATCATGGACTCGGTATTGTCGGAGGAAGCGGTACTCGGCTTCGAGTACGGCTACGCGACTTCCAGCCCCAATGAACTGGTGATCTGGGAGGCGCAATACGGCGATTTCGCCAACGGCGCGCAGGTCGTGATCGACCAGTTTATCGCTTCGGGCGAGGTGAAGTGGGGGCGCCTGTGCGGGCTCACGCTGATGCTGCCGCACGGGTACGAAGGCGCCGGCCCCGAACACTCGTCGGGGCGTATCGAGCGCTTCCTGCAACTGTGCGCCGACTACAACATGCAGGTGTGCGTGCCGGCGACGCCGGTGCAAATGTACTACCTGCTGCGGCGCCAGATGATACGCCCGTACCGCAGGCCGCTGATCATCTTCTCGCCCAAGAGCCTGCTGCGCCACAAGGAATCGGTATCGCCGCTGGAGGAGTTCGCCAACGACAAATTCAGGCCGGTGAACGAAGAGTGGGACGAGAAAATCGATCCGCAGCAGGTACGGCGTGTCGTATTCTGCAGCGGCAAGGTGTTCTACGACCTGCGCGCCGGGCGCCGCGAGCGCGGCATCACGGACATCCCGCTGGTCCGCATCGCGCAGCTTTATCCGTTTCCGCACGAGGACTTCAAGGCGCAAATCGAAAAATACCGGCACGCGACCGAAATCGTCTGGTGCCAGGAAGAACCGCGCAACCAGGGAGCCTGGTATCACACCCAGCACTATCTGCTGCGGCACCTGCTGCCGCACCAAAAACTCACCTACGCGGGGCGTCACTCGTCGGCCACGCCGGCCGCCGGTTACAAGTCCCTGCACGAGCAGCAGCAGCAGGAACTGGTCGCTCTGGCGCTCACACCCGGCGCCGTGTCGCGCACCGATGATTAGCCGTCAGGAACGGCGGCCGGAATAGGAACCCGCATGTTAGTCGAAGTCAAAGTGCCGCAACTGTCGGAATCGGTTACCGAGGCGACGCTGGTAACGTGGCACCGGAAAGCCGGCGAATACGTCGAGCGCGACGAGAATCTGGTCGATATCGAAACCGACAAGGTGGCGCTTGAGACACCTGCGCCGGAATCCGGGGTGCTCGCGAGTATCATCAAAGGCGATGGCGGCACTGTCGTCAGCAGGGAAGTGATCGCGACGATCGACACCGAAGGCAAACCGCAGGCGGCTTCCCGGGGTGCGGCCGTGCCAGGCGTGCAGCCGCAAGGGGCGTCCAAGCCCGCGAAAGCACCTGAGCCGAGCGTGATGCCCGCCGCGAGGAAACTGGCCGAAGACAGGAAAATCGACGTCGCATCGCTCGCAGGCAGCGGCCGCGGGGGGCGCGTCATCAAGGGTGACGTACTCGCAGCGATGCAGGCGGAAACGCCGCCGGCCGCCATGACTACGCCGACCCGGACCCCTCCGCCGGCGCGAGCCCCCGCCCCGGCGGTCGATCTGGGCGCGCTTGGCGAGCGTCCCGAGCAGCGCGTGCCGATGTCGCGGCTGCGCGCGCGCATCGCCGAGCGGCTGGTGCAGTCGCAATCGACGGCAGCGATCCTCACGACGTTCAACGAAGTTAATATGCAGGCGGTGATCGATCTCAGGAACCGCTACAAAGGCGAGTTCGAGCAGGAGCACGGCATCAAGCTCGGTTTCATGTCGTTTTTCGTCAAGGCCGCAGTGGCCGCGCTCAAGCGCTACCCGATCGTCAACGCATCGATCGATGGCAACGACATTATCTATCACGGTTACTTTGATATCGGCATCGCCGTGGCCAGCGCGCGCGGGCTGGTGGTGCCGATCATCCGCAACGCCGATCAGATGTCGTTTGCGGAAATCGAGACGCAGATCGCGGACTTCGGCCAGCGCGCGCAGGATGGCAAGCTCGGCATCGAGGAACTGACCGGCGGCACGTTCTCCATCTCTAACGGCGGGATCTTCGGCTCGATGCTGTCGACTCCAATCATCAACCCGCCGCAAAGCGCGATCCTCGGCGTGCACGCGACCCAGGAGCGCCCGGTGGTCGAAGGCGGTCAGATCGTGATCCGGCCGATGAATTATCTCGCGCTTTCTTACGATCATCGCATTATCGACGGCCGCGAGGCGGTGCTGTCGCTGGTGGCGATGAAGGAGGCGCTGGAAGACCCGGCGCGGATGCTGCTGGATATTTGAATGTCAAAGTCATTCGATGTCATAGTAATCGGCGGAGGGCCCGGCGGCTACATTGCGGCGATTCGCGCCGCGCAGCTGGGGCTCAAAACCGCCTGCATCGACGACTGGAGCACGCTGGATGGGAAACCCGCGCTCGGCGGCACGTGCACCAACGTCGGCTGCATCCCTTCGAAGGCGCTTCTGCAATCCTCCGAACACTACGATCATGCGGTGCACAGCTTCGCCGAGCATGGCATACGGGTGAAAGGGCTCGGCCTCGACCTTGCGCAGATGCTCGCGCGCAAGGAAAAAGTCGTCGCACAAAACAATGACGGCATCGTATTCCTGTTCAGGAAAAACAAGATCGAATCCTTCCACGGCCGCGGCAGTCTGGTGAAGGGCGGCGCCGCCGGCTGGGAAGTCAGGGTTTCCGGCAAGTCCGAGGAAATACTGGCCGCGAAACACGTGATCGTCGCCACCGGTTCGAGCCCGCGCGCATTGCCCGGCGCGGATTTTGACCATAAGCTGATACTCGACAATGCCGGCGCGCTCGCGATTCCGGAGGTGCCGAAACGACTGGGAGTAATCGGCGCCGGCGTGGTCGGACTCGAACTGGGCAGTGTATGGCGCCGGCTCGGCGCAGATGTCACGATACTCGAAGCGCTGCCGGATTTGCTCGGCGCCGCGGACGAGCAGATCGCAAAAGAAGCTTCCAGGGCGTTCGCCAAGCAGGGCCTCGCGATCCACACCGGCGTCAATATCACGAAAGTGACCGCCAGGAAATCGGTGACTGTCGAATACACTGACAGCGCCGGTGCCGTGCAAAGCGCAACTTTCGACAAGCTGATCGTCGCGATCGGGCGCGTGGCCAATACCCGGGGGTTGAATGCCGAGGCAGTCGGGCTCAAGCTGGATGCGCGCGGTTGCATCGAGGTCGACGACGAATGCCGCACCAATCTGCCCAACGTATGGGCGATCGGCGACGTGGTGCGCGGCCCGATGCTCGCGCATAAGGCCGAGGAAGAGGGCGTGGCGGTCGCCGAGCGTATTGCCGGGCGTCACGGCCATGTCGATTTCAATACCGTGCCGTGGGTGATCTACACGGCGCCGGAGATTGCGTGGGTCGGCAAGACGGAGCAGCAACTGAAGGCAGCCGGCGTCGGCTTTCGCGCGGGCACCTTTCCGTTCATGGCTAACGGTCGCGCGCGCGCGCTTGGAGACACCACCGGCATGGTCAAAATCCTGGCCGACGCCAGCACCGACCGTATCCTCGGCGTGCACATCATCGGACCGATGGCCTCGGAACTGATTGCCGAGGCCGTGGTCGCGATGGAATTCAGTGCGTCGGCGGAGGATATTGCGCTGATCTGCCACGCCCATCCTTCGCTCTCGGAGGCGGTGAAGGAAGCGGCGCTCGCAGTCGACAAGCGTGCTTTGAATCTGTGAACGACAGTACGCGCGCGGGTGGCGGCAATCGCTACGGCCATTTTGCTTTTCTCCGAGACAGTTCCGATGTCGCCGCGTGGATGCGCCGGCACGGGCTCGAGCATGGTTTCGAACTCGATGCGCCGCAAAGCCTGGCCCTGCAGCATTTTCAGCGCCTTCATGACGATCTGACGGCACTCGAACGGCGGGAAGCGTCGATCCTCCGGCTGCTGGCAGGCAGGCAGTCGGTGGTGGGCATTTACCTGTGGGGCGGAGTAGGCCGCGGCAAAAGCTTCCTGATGGACAGTTTTTTCAATTGCGCGCCGCTTGCACGCAAGCGGCGCATCCATTTCCACCGTTTCATGCAGGAGATACACCACGGTCTCAAGCGCCACCAGGGCGAAGCAGATCCGCTGCTGATCATTGCACGAGAAATCGCGCAGGAGGCACGGTTGATATGCCTCGACGAATTCCATATAACCGACATTACCGATGCGATGCTGATGAAGCGGCTGCTCGAAGGCCTGTTCCAGCACGGCGTGGTGCTGGTGACCACGTCGAACCAGCATCCGGACGAACTTTACCGGGACGGGCTGCAGCGCATCCAGTTCGTGCCTGCAATCGAGTTGATCAAGCGCAAGCTCGCGGTCATCGACGTGGACGGCGGTATCGATTACCGCCTGCGTGAGCTCGAATGCGCCGGTGTCTATCACGTCGATGGCCATGCCGACCAGAGGCTCGAGCAGGCGTTCATGCGAATCGCGCGCCACGAGTCGGCGGATGGCCCCGGGCTCGAGATCGAAGGCCGCATCATCAATGCGCGGCGGAACGCGCGCGGCGTCGTGTGGTTCGATTTCAGCGAGCTGTGTGACGGCCCGCGCGGCAAAGCCGATTACATCGAACTGGCACGCCGCTACCACACGGTCATGATTTCCGGCATACCTGTATTCGGTGCCGATGACGCCGACCTCGTGCGCCGCTTTACCTGGCTGGTCGACGAGTTTTACGACCGGCGCGTCAAGCTCATAGCCTCTGCGGCGGCGCATCCCGCAGACCTATACCCGGTTGCAGAGGGTGGCGACCAATTCCAGCGCGTCATCAGCCGGCTGACCGAAATGCAAACCCACGACTATCTCGGCGAACCGCATCTTCCGTAGGGAGAGAAGTGATGGAAAAATTCAGCGCTTATCGCATATTCGAGGAAAACGGCAGGGGCAGGGGCCGGCTGGTGGAGATGACGCTGGATGAACTGGATACGGGAGAAGTGGTGATCAGGAGCGCATATTCCAGCGTCAATTTCAAGGATGCGCTCAGCGGGACCGGTGCCGGCAAAATCGTGCGGCGCTATCCGTGTGTGGGGGGCATCGATTGCAGCGGCACGGTGGTGTCTTCGAGCGACAGCCGCTTCAAGGCCGGCGACGAGGTGATTTGCACCAGTTACGACCTCGCAATGACGCACGATGGCGGCTATGCCGGAATGGTGCGGGTGCCCGCGGACTGGGTGGTGCCGCTGCCGCAGGGCTTGACGCTGTTCGACGCGATGGCGATTGGCACCGCCGGCTACACGTCGGCGCTGGCCATCCAACTGCTCGAGCACAATGGCATGGCGCCCGGCAACGGCAAGGTGTTGGTAAACGGTGCGACCGGCGGCTGCGCGAGTATTGCGATCGACATGCTGGCGGGGCTCGGCTACCGCGTGACCGCGATCACGGGCAAAGCTGCCGAGCACGATTACTTGAAGCGCATCGGCGCCAGCGAGGTGCTGGGCAGGGAAGCGCTGGCGGCGGCTACCCGCCCGCTGGAAAAAGGATTGTGGGCGGCAGCGTTCGATTCGGTTGGCGGCGAACAGCTTGCGGCATTGACTCGCACCATGCAGCAGCACGGCCTGATCGCGAGCTTCGGCAATGCCGGGGGCATCGAATTGCACACCACGGTGTTGCCTTTCATACTGCGCGGGGTACGCCTGATCGGCGTCGATTCCGCCTATACGCCGATGCAGATCCGGCGCGGGGTGTGGCAGCGTCTTGCAACCGACCTCAAGCCGCAACACCTCAAGCACATCGTGCAAACCGTTACGCTGGATCAGTTGCCGGGGATTTTCGAGAAAATGCTCAAGCAGCAATCACGCGGTAGAATTGTCGTCGCAATCGGATGACGTTGCCGCGAGCGCAGGTTCGAACGGACGCGCGAACGCGCGCCGTTCAACGCGCTGATATGCAGCAACGAAGAACCGCATCCGTCAGATAGAGCGGTCGCGAATGGAAGTGGCACCGGGGGAAAATGATGGCGACCTATCGGGAATTTTATTGCCGCTCGATTGAGCAGCCCGAGGCGTTCTGGGACGAGCAGGCCGGTCTGATCGACTGGCACAAGCCGTTCGGCAAAGTGCTCGATTACAGCCGGCCGCCGTTTGCCAAATAACGCTGGAGCCGCGGGGAAGCATCGAATGGAACAGACACGCGTTGCTCAGTTGTTTCTGAATCTCGGTCATGCTTTCGACCATTTGTTCATGCTGATCTTCCCGACCGTGGTGCTGGCGATGACGCCGGAGTTCGGCCTTTCATACAGCGAGATGCTACCGCTGTCATTGGGCGGGTTTATCATGTTCGGCGCATGCTCGCTGCCGGCGGGTTGGCTCGCTGATCGCTGGAGCCGGCGCGGCATGATGGTGGTGTTTTTCACCGGCATCGGCGCAGCTTCGATGCTGACCGGGCTCGCGGGCTCGACTTTCCAGATCGGGCTGGGGCTGACGCTGATCGGCGTGTTTGGCGCCATTTACCACCCGGTCGGCATCGCGATGCTGGTCAGCGGCCGTGAGAAGGTTGGCCGCGTGCTCGGCGTCAATGGCGTATATGGCAATTTCGGGGTTGCGCTTGCGGCGTTAATCGCCGGCGCGCTTGCCTATTGGATCAACTGGCGGGCCGCTTTTCTGATACCGGGTGCGCTGTCCGTTGCAGTTGGCGTTGCGTTTGCGATGCTGGTGCCGCCGGTGCGAAAAATGGCGCAGGCATTGTCGCGCGCAGGGGGGGTAGCGATCAGCCGCAACACACTGTTGCGCGTATTCACGATACTTACCGTGGCGACGATGTGCGGCGGCGTCATATTCAATGCCACCACGGTCGCGATGCCCAAAATCTTTGACGAGCGCCTGACGGCGTTGACACAGACCACACTGGGCATCGGTGTGCTGGTGTCGCTGGTATATGCGTTTGCCGCGATGGCGCAGCTCGTCGTCGGTTATCTGATCGACCGCCATCCGCTGCGCAACGTGTTCGTGCCCGTGGTGGCCGTGCAGGCGCCGCTGCTGTTTCTGGCCGGCTCGATGGAGAACTATGCGATGCTGCTGGTCGCGCTGGCGATGATGTTTTTTGTGTTTGGCCAGATTCCGATCAACGATGCGATGGTGGCGGCCTATACCGACGAGAAATGGCGCTCGCGCGCCTTCGCGGTACGCTACGTGATATCGTTTGGCGCCAGTGCGTGCAGCGTGCCGCTGGTGGCTTACGTTTACGCCCGGACCGGCGATTTCAAGTACCTGTTTTACGTGCTGGCGGCGATGTCATGCGTGATGATTGTGGCAGCGATATGCATGCCGCCGCAGGTACAGAAGCGCGCCGCTGCCTGAAACGGGAATTCGATCATCTTCCTGAAATCGTCGTGCTGCGGCGAGAAGCAATCCGCTTCGTCATTGGCGAAGAGCGCCAGTCTAAACGGGCGAACAACCCTATAAACTGCAGCATGAACAGGCGCTCCGGCGCAACCTGGAGTAGATCCAGGTTTCCGCCTGTTGCACCGATCGCTCACGAGGCGCTGGTGGCGATGCCCTCTGCATTGCTCTCCTTGCTCGCCACGGTGTGGCGGTATTCCGTCCACTTCACCTTTTCAGTGTCCGAGCTTCTCCGCTTTCCTTGTCGGTTTGTGCGTTAGGTCACACAAGCTGGCAATTATTTTTGCTGATTGCGCAATAGGTCACGGCAACGCTAAGGCGATGAGCGTAAAAAGATTGTCATATGAATCACCCACCGTTCAGGGCCAATACCATGCGCGAACGCAAACTCAAGCTGCTGGGTGCTGCGTTGATTGGTGCGGCACTGCTCTCGCCGGCGGTGCAGGCGGCGGAGCCGTTCGATGCG
>JACPTJ010000242.1 GCA_016192835.1 Betaproteobacteria bacterium | reverse complement strand
AGGGCAGTATCCCCGGGATACACGAAAATCGTCGAGCCGGCGACCATCATTTCGGTGATGCTCGTGCTGGAGGACGGGCAGATCGCATTCGGCGACTGTGCCGATGTCATCCTCGCCGGCGTCGCCGGGCGGGACCCCGCCTTCAACGCGCGCAACCACATCGATTACGTGCGCGGCGAGATCGCCGACGCCTTGCGGGGGCGCGACGTCGCGGAGTTCAGGCCGCACGCCGGGGAAATGGACAACTACACGCGCGGCGGCAGGCGACTGCATACCGCGATCCGCTACGGCATCACCCAGGCGCTGCTGCACGCCACCGCGCTGAGCCACCAGCAGACGATGGCCGAAGTGATCGCCCGGGAATACGGCTGCACGATCGCGACCGCGCCGATCCCGATACTCGCGTCGTGCCACAAGGACGACGCCGGACAGCTCGACCGCGTGATCCTGAAACGCGTGGAACTGCTGCCGCACGCTTCGTTCCAGATCGTAGCCGAACACGTGGGACTGCAGGGCGAGAAGCTGATGGCGTTCGTGCGCCGCGTCGCCGGCCGCATCAAGGAGATCGGCGATGCCGACTACCGGCCGCGGATCCATGTCGATCTTTATGGGACCCTCGGCGAACTCTTCGCGATGCAGCTCGAGCCGCTCGCCGGCTATCTGGGCAAGCTGCGTGAGGAAGCGGGAGCATACGGCTTGCTGGTCGAATCGCCGCTGATCGCCAAGACGCAGGAAGAACAGATCGAAAAATTCCGCGCTCTGCGCGAGCTCCTGAAGCAGAAGGGGATAGCGGTCGGTTTGATCGCGGACGAATGGTGCAACACGCTCGCGGACATCAAACGGTTCGCCGATACGGCTGCCGCGGATTTCGTGCAGATCAAGACGCCGGATCTGGGCGGCATCAACAACACGATCGAAGCCGTGCTTTACTGTAAGTCCCATGGCATGGGCGCCTGCCTCGGCGGAACCGCCAACGAGACCGACCAGTCCACGCGCATCTCGACTCATATCGGGCTCGCTTGCCAGCCCGATTTCATGCTGTCCAAGCCGGGGCTCGGGGCCGACGAAGCGCTGATGATCCAGACCAACGAAATGGCGCGCACGCTGGCCATCCTGCAAGCGCGGGCAACATGAACGCGCAGTCGTTGACGGAGCAGCTTGCCCGCTATTGGAGCGGCGCCCGCTACGAGGACCTGCCGCCGCCGGTTGTCGCCATGGCAAAGAGCGTGCTGCTCGACACGCTCTCGGTCGGGGTGCGAGGCGCGGAGAGCGAAGCTGCCGTGGCGACGCGCAAAGGGATCACCAGCGCGCTGGAGTGCAACAGCGGTTCTGCATCGCTGTGGGGCACTCTCCTGTCGCTGCCCCCGAGTGCCGCCGCCCTCGTCAATGGAACGGCGTCGCATGCATACGAATTCGACGATTTCGGCGGCTGCGGCCACTCGGGCGCCGTGGTCATACCGGCTGTCTGCGCGATGGCGGAGCGGGTCCACGCCGATGGGCGCGGCGTGCTGGTTGCGCTTGCTGCCGGTTATGACGTCGCGGCCCGAGTGACCTTGGGCGCCGGGGGCTACCGCGCGCACAACGATCTGGGTTGGCACTCTACCGGGACCTGCGGAACCTTCGGTGCGGCTGCCGGAGCGGCCCGTGTCATGGGTCTCGACCCGGACAGGTTCACTTCCGCATTGGGGATTGCCGGCTCCTTTGCCGGCGGCGTATGGGCTTTCCTCGTCGATGGTGCAATGACCAAGCGCTTCCATCCGGGGCGCGCGGCCGAGAACGGCGTGAGCTCGGCGCTGCTCGCCGAAGCGGGGCTCGTCGGGCCACGCTATATTCTGGAGGCGGAATGGGGCGGTTTTTACAGTACCTATGCGGGTGCCGTTGCCACGCCCGACGCGACGGTCGAGGCTCTGGGGCGAGAATTCCGCATCCTTCTGTCCGGACAGAAACCGTATCCGTGTTGCCGCGGCCTGCACAGTTCGGTAGAAGCGCTGCTCGATCTTATGCAGCAACACCAGTTCGGCGGCGACGATATCGAGCGCATGATCGTGCACGGCGCGGACCGCACCGTGCGGCAATTCTCCAAGCGCGAGGTGGTGACGCTGCTCGATGCGCAGTTCAGCATGCCGTATTCACTCGGCGTGGTGGCGGCGACCGGCCGCGCCGGATTGGATGAATTTCATCCGCCATTGGATGAATTTCATCCGCCACGGGCGAACGATGCGCGAGTGCGAGCCCTGATGGACCGCGTCGAGATCGTTCCCGATCGCAAGCTCGGTCCGTACGATGAGCCGGACCTCGAGGTGCGCGGGCGCAAGGGCGAAGTGTGGCTGCGGCACGTGCCCGTGCCGAGAGGCGCTCCGACGCGCCGGCTCGAAGGCGAGCATCTCCTGCGCAAGGACGAAGCGGTCGCCGTGCCGGTGATCGGGCAGCGGCAGTTCGATGCCTTGCACCAAGCCGTAATGACGCTGGAGACGTGTTCCGATTTCCGGCAGATCACCGCGCTGCTGCGGCCGGCTTGACCGTAGGTCGCATGGCGGTGTGAGACGGGCACGTTAAAAGCCGGCCCTTACCCGATTGAGCGTTCGTCTAAACAGTTCGAATTGAAGCTTCTTGTAGGCACGATCACGTGCCGAGGAGGCGCTACTCCGGCTTCATGCCCGATTCCTTGATCACCTTCGCCCATTTCGGGATCTCGGACTTGATGACCGCGGCGAACTCATCGGGCGAGTTGCCGATTCCTTCCAGACCAAGATCGGCGAGTTTGGCGCGCAGGTCGGGTAGCGCGAGCGCCTTGACGGTTTCGAGATGGAGCTTGCCAACGATCGTCGCTGGAGTCCTTGCCGGCGCGAGCAATCCGTACCATGACGTAACTTCGAAACCCGGATAGCCGGACTCGGCGATGGTCGGCAACTCCGGGGCCGCCGAGGAGCGCTTCAACGAGGTCACTGCGAGCGCGCGCAGCTTCCCCTCGAGCGCCAGCGGCAAGACCACCACTGTGGTGCCAAACATCATCGTGACGCGCCCGCCAAGCAGGTCTGGGATTGCCGCCACCCCGCCTTTGTAGGGGATGTGCCGGATGTCGAGGCCCGCCACGGACTTCAGCAATTCTCCGGCTATATGAAGGGCGCTACCGCTGCCGCCGGAGGCGAAAGTCAGCTCGCCTGGCCGCGCTCTGGCCAGCTTGATCAGCTCCTGTACATTCTTCGCTGGCACGGCGTTGTGCACGACCAGCATATTCGGCGACATGGCAACCTGCGAAACCGGTGCGAAATCTTTCACCGGGTCGTACGCCAGCTTGTACAGGCTGGGATTGATGACGATCTGCGCCTGGCCCAGTAGTCCCAGCGTGTAGCCATCCGGCGCTGCTTTCGCTACGCGGTCTGCTGCGATATTGCCGGCGGCGCCAGTAACGTTGTCGATCACGACCGGCTTTCCCCATGCCTCGGCGAATTTTTGGCCGAGCAGGCGCGCGACGGTGTCCGGCTGACTGCCAGGGGGGACACCGACAACGAAGCGGACCGGTTTTTCGGGGTAAGTTGTTTGCGCGGCCGGACTCCCCACGATCAGCAGCGCCAATAGACCAAACATGAGACCCGATATCTGTGTCATTCTTTTCTCCTCTATGTCGCTCCATCTCCGACGCCCAACGCTGGAGCTAACCAGAGCGTAACCTGATTGACGAGAGGCACGCTCATTCCGCGTCCGGTTCAGCGACTTGTTATGCCGCTGCTGCTGAACAGTCTTTTCCTTCTCGCATTACTGATTCCCAAGACGAGCTAGAAATTTGAGCACGGCCTCATTAAATGCTTGTGGGTTCTCACGCGCCGAACCGTGTCCCGCCTTTGGGATGGTCGCTCGTTCAGCTTTCGGGAGGAGGCGCGCAAGCTCCTCGTTGACGAGCTTATGAATCCTGATCGTATTTTCGCCGGTGATAATCAGAATAGGAAGATTCAACTGCCCGACTTTTGCCTTTGGCAGGTTTGGCTGCAGATCGGAGGATACTGCGACTGCTTTCATTGCGCGGGAGTTCTGCATGATCGCGGCAACGCGCTCGGGCGGGAGGTTATCGAACCCATGTGTCCCGGACATTCCGTCCACGAAAATCCTCACGGCTCCTTCGTCATCGCCTGCTTTGAACGCTTTTGAGACCGGCTCCTGAATGACAGTCATGAACTCCCGGTATGCACCCGCGCCATCTGGCGTGTCTTTTATCCACCGATGTACGGGAGGCTCCGCCAGAATAAGGCTACGAACCATCTCAGGGTGTTGGACGGCTAGCACCAACGCCGTGAAGGCTCCATTGGACGTGCCGGCAAGATGTACACGTCCGAGCTTGAGCTTACGGATAAATGCGGCGAGGTCATCTGCTTCGACATACGCCGAATGATTCTTTGCCGTGAGCGGGTTATTGTTCGGATAGTGGTAGCGGCGGCTGTAAGAGATGACGCGATATTGTTGGGAGAATGCCTTTATCTGAGGCTCCCAGGAGCGGTAATCGCCCTGACCTCCGTGAAGTAGGATAAGCGGCTCGCCTTGTCCCTGGTCGATGTAATGCAGTTCGACGCCACGAACTCGGATCTTTGTCGGCTGAACTCTGTGACCAATGGCCCGTCCGCCGAGCAGTAAAGAGAGCAAGGGGAGGAAACCAAGTCTCATCATTCGTCTACCACACGCTTCGTGCGGCTGCGCACTTCAGCGCGGTAGGCGTCGATCTCGGTCTGAATCTTCTCCGGAGTCATTGCGGGCAGCGGTTCGGCAGCGAGCTTCTGGCGCGCTTGCGCGAGCCGCTCGATGCGCTCGGCGCGCAATTGCTCTCGTAACATCTGCTCGACCTTCTCGGGTGCGAGTAAGCCTGCGCGCTGCGCTTCCTGCGCCAGTTGATCGGGCAGCGTAATTTGTACGGTCGTCATTGTTCTTTTCCCATCCTTCGGCCGCTAAGACGAGCGACTTTTCATTTTACTATCGATTTGAACGTCATGTTACCAGCCTCGCATCCAGGAATGCAGACTTGCGTCAGCCCATTGTTCATTCGACGCGAAAAGGGGTTTTTCAACAGCTTCAACGCTTAGGACGAGCGACGTGTTTTTCGCGCGCGCTCCGTTTTCTTGTTATGTCTTTTCTTTGTTGAGTCACGCGCAGCGTACAGGGCTTCTGGAGCTATATCGACGCCATTCGGCCAGGCGAGCGTGCCCCCTTCGATGAAGAACTTCTTGAAAAGCTTCGGATCCTTGAGAGGTTCAAAGACCGGACCCTTGAACCATTGCGAAACATCAATGGACTTCTCGGTTCCGTCATCGAAACGAGTTGAAACGATAAATCCGCTTATGTGACGTGCTCCAACCACTTGTGGCAGATAGTTCATAA
>JACPTJ010000241.1 GCA_016192835.1 Betaproteobacteria bacterium | reverse complement strand
TTGGCAATGCTGATCGCGCCCATTTTCACCAGCAATACCACCGCGACCGGGACTTCGAACGTGATGCCGAACGCGATAAACATGGTAAGCACGAAGGAAAGATATTTGTCGATGTCGGTCATCCACGCCACGCCCTCGGGCGCGATCGAGGCCATGAACTTGAACACCACCGGGAACACCAGGAAGTAGGCAAACGCCATGCCGGCGAGAAACAGCAGCGAACTGGTGATCACCAGCGGCGCCACCAGGCGTTTTTCATGCGCGTAGAGGCCGGGCGCGACGAACGCCCAGATCTGATACAGCGAATAGGGCATCGTAATGATGATTGCGACCATACCGGCGACCTTGACCGGAACCAGAAACACGCCGATGACATCCGTCGCGATCATCTGCCCGCCCTGCGGCAGCACCGCGAGCAGCGGCTGGGCGAGCAGCGTGTAGAGGTCTTTCGCCCACGGAAACAGGCAGACGAATACCACCGCGATCGCGATCAGGCAGCGCAGCAGCCGGTCGCGCAACTCCACCAGATGGGAAATGAAAGTGTCTTGGGTCATCGCCGCGCCCCGGCGCGCACTTAAAAATTGAACCGCTAAGCCTGCTTGCGCGGCGCCTCGCCCGCTGCGTCGAGCCCGAGCTCGAGCTGCGGCGACCCGGGTGCGGCAGCTGGGGCGCTCGCCGGCGGCGCCTCCGCAGCAGGAGCAGCCGGCGCGAGATCGGTTGCTGCCGCGGTGATTCCGTCGAGCTGGGATTCGGTCGCGCGGATTTCCGCGTGTACCGATTGTTCGATCGAGCGCGCTGCGTCCTCCACGGTGCTTTGCAGCTTGCGCAACTCATCCAGCTCCATTTCGCGCGAGATGTCGGACTTGACATCGTTTACGTAGCGCTGCATGCGCCCCAGCAAATGCCCCAGCGTGCGCGCCACTTTCGGCAGACGCTCCGGCCCGATCACGATCAGCGCAACGAGCGCAATGACGATGAGCTCGCTGAATCCGATGTCAAACATGGGGTGAAGGCTTCACTCCTTCACCGCTTTTGCCTGGGTTTCTTTCTTGGCTTCGCCTTCGATGGTCTGGCCGGCGGCGGTGATCTCGGCCTTCGCCGGCGATTTTTCCTCCTCCGCCTTCATGCCATCCTTGAAGCCTTTCACCGCGCCGCCAATGTCGGCGCCGATATTGCGCAGCTTCTTGGTGCCGAAAATCAGCACCACGACCAGTAACACGATCAGCCAGTGCCAGATGCTGAATGAGCCCATGTGCTTACTCCTCTAACATGAAAAAGCCCGCCTTGCCGGTGCGCGGCTTTTTCCTGATGCCTCGGATACCGTGCGCCTCGTTACTTTCGGGACGCCTTTTCGTCCAGGCCGGAGATGCCCTCCCGGCGCCGCAACTCGGCCAGCACATCATCGCTCGTCAAGCCGTGCCACGCGAGCAATACCAGACAGTGAAACCAGAGATCGGCGGTTTCGCGCACGACGTGCAGTTTATCACCGTCTTTCGACGCGAGCAGCGTCTCGGCCGATTCCTCGGCGACTTTCTTGAGGATCGCCTCGTGCCCCCTGCCGAACAGGCTCGCAACATAAGAGCTCGCCGGTGCGGCCTGCCGGCGCGCGGCGATGGTTTCCGACAACCGCCTCAGGATCGTGGCGTCCATCATTTCTGGTAAATCTCCTGCGGGTCTTTCAGCACCGGATCAGTCACCACCCACTCGCCGGCGACCAGTTTCAGGTAAAAACAACTGTGCCTGCCGGTGTGGCAGGCGATGCCGCCCGTCTGCTCGATTTCGAGCAGGATCACGTCCTGATCGCAGTCCAGCCGAATGCTTTGCACTTTCTGCACGTGGCCCGATTCCTCGCCCTTGTGCCACAGCTTCTTGCGCGAGCGCGACCAGTAATGCGCTTCCCCAGTCTCGACCGTTTTTTTTAGCGCCTCGCGGTTCATGTAGGCGAGCGTCAGCACGCGGCCACTCGCCGCATCCTGCGCGATCGCCGGTATCAAGCCGTCCTGCGCCCAGTTTACCTTGTTGAGCCAGCTGTCTGACATTTCATGTCCGTGATTCGTATTTTACTCTTCACAGCCTCACCTCGATGCCGCGCTCGGCCATCAGCTGCTTGGCCTGCCGCACGGTGTATTCTCCGTAGTGGAAAATGCTGGCGGCAAGCACCGCATCGGCGTGGCCCTGCAGGACGCCGTCGGCGAGATGGTCGAGACTGCCGGCGCCGCCACTCGCGATCACGGGAATCGCGAGCGCATCGGAAAACGCGCGCGTCAGCTCGAGGTCGAACCCCTGGCGCGTGCCGTCGCGGTCCATGCTGGTAAGCAGTATCTCACCGGCACCGAGTTGCTCCATCCTGCGGCCCCACTCGAGCGCGTCCAGCCCGCTTGGGCTTCGGCCGCCGTGCGTATAGACCTGCCAGCGCAACGGGTCGGATCCGGCGATGCGCTTCGCGTCAACGGCGACGACGATGCACTGCGAGCCGTAGCGCCCGGTCGCATCAGCGATCAGCTGCGGATTGCGCACCGCCGCGGTGTTGATGCTGACTTTGTCGGCACCGGCGTTGAGCAGGCGCCGCACGTCGGCCACCGAGCGCACGCCGCCGCCGACGGTGAGCGGGATAAACACCTGCGCCGCAACCGCTTCGATGATCGGCAGAATCAGGTCGCGGTGGTCGCTGCTCGCCGTAATGTCGAGAAACGCGAGTTCGTCGGCTCCCTGCTCGTCGTAGCGCGCGGCAATCTCGACCGGGTCGCCGGCATCGCGCAGGCCGACGAAGTTGATGCCCTTGACGACGCGCCCGGCGGTGACATCGAGACACGGGATGATGCGCTTGGCAAGGCCCATTCACGCCTTCACCGCTTTGGGGTTTGACAGCTCGTCAGCGAGCTTCTGCGCCGCCGCGAAATCGAGCGTGCCCTGATACACGGCGCGGCCGGTGATCGCACCGACGATGCCCTCGGGCTCGACCTGGCACAGCGCCTTGATGTCATCAAGATTGGTAATGCCTCCGCTGGCGATGATCGGCACCGTCAGCTGGCGCGCCAGCTCAACGGTGGCGTCGATGTTGACGCCGGTCAGCATGCCGTCGCGGCCGATATCGGTGTAGATGATCGCTTCAGCGCCATAGTCCTCGAACTTTTTCGCGAGATCGATCACGTCATGTCCGGTCATTTTCGACCAGCCGTCCACCGCGACTTTGCCGTCCTTGGCATCGAGCGCGACCATCACGTGGCCGATGAAGGCGGTGCACGCGTCGTGCAGAAAACCCGGCGTCTTGACCGCGGCGGTGCCGATGATCGCATAGCTGATGCCGCTGTCGAGATAACGCTCGATGGTGTCGAGATCGCGGATGCCGCCGCCGAGCTGGACCGGTATCTGGTTGCCGACCGCGGCCACGATCGCCCTGATCGCGCTTTCATTCCTGGGCTTGCCGGCCGCAGCCCCATTGAGGTCGACCACGTGCAGCCGGCGCGCGCCCTGCTTGACCCAGTGGGCGGCCATCGCGCCGGGGTCTTCGGAGAACACGGTGGCGTCCGCCATCACGCCTTGTTTCAGGCGTACGCACCTGCCGTCTTTGAGATCAATCGCCGGAATGATCAGCATGCTGCGTGCCTACGAGGCTCGCCTGAATCGCTCGCGATGGTGTTGCGTGCGTCGCGGTTGCAAGGGAGATGGGGGATGAATGAACGCTGAAGAAAAAGGCATGAGGGCGGTTGAATTAATGATACTACACGTTGCGTGAATTCGCCTAGCCCCAGTCCCCTCAGCCCGCCCCGACCGCGGCCGGCTGCGGCGGGCGCGCGAGCAGAGTCGCGGGCTGCCACTGCGCGAAATTCGCGAGCAGCTGCAAGCCGGCGGTGGCGCTTTTTTCGGGGTGGAACTGCACCGCAAAAACGTTATCCCGCGCAATCGCGCACGTAAACGGATGAGGATACTCGCTCGTGCCGGCGGACAATCCCGGCGCGGCGGTTTCGACGTAATAGCTGTGCACGAAATAAAACCGCGACTGATCCGGGATGCCGCGCCACAGCGGGTGCGCGACCACCTGCCGCACGCGATTCCAGCCCATATGCGGTACTTTGAGGCGCGCGCCGCTGGCATCGACCATGGCCGCGGGAGCAAAACGCCGCACCTGCCCCGGCAGCACGCCCAAGCCCGCGACGGCGCCTTCCTCGCTGCGTTCGAACAGCATTTGCAGTCCGATGCAAATGCCGAGGAACGGTTTGTTCCAGGCGGCATCCAATACGGCCTCGCGCAGGCCGCGCGCGTCCATTTCGCGCATGCAATCGGGCATCGCGCCCTGGCCGGGAAATACCACCCGTGCGGCGCGTGCCACGGCCGCGGGATCGCTGGTCACCGCGACGTCGAGCCCGGGCGCGACATGCTCGATCGCTTTCGAGACCGAGCGCAGGTTACCCATCCCGTAATCGATGACGGCAATGTCAGGCATCAAAAAACCGTGAATGGTGATTGGTGTTATAACGTGCCCTTGGTCGATGGCACGCCCTGCGCGCGCGGATCGAGCTCGGCCGCCATGCGCAGCGCGCGCCCGAACGCCTTGAACGCGTTCTCGGCCTAATGGTGCGCGTTGTCGCCTTTGAGTTTGTCGACATGCAACGTGACTTGGGCATGAT
>JACPTJ010000101.1 GCA_016192835.1 Betaproteobacteria bacterium | reverse complement strand
GCCATGATGAATATATCGAGCGGCCTGGCGCTCACGCTGTAAATGCCGACAACGCATATCAGCAGCACGACGGGCGCTAGATAAACGTAGGGAATGCGCAGCAGGTTCACAAAAATCCCGACCATCGGCAGGTTGAGCACGAGCAGCATCAGGTTGCCGATATACATGCTCGCGATCAGCCCCCAGAACACCTGCGGATGCTCGGCGATCAACTGCGGCCCCGGCTGCACGCCGTGTATCATCATCGCCGAGAGCAGGATCGCGGTCGCCGGAATCGCCGGGATACCCAGCACCAGCAGCGGAATCATGGTGCTCCCGGTGGTCGCGTTGTTGGCCGTCTCCGGCCCGTATGACACGAAAGTCGAGATCACGTGCGAGATGCCCGGCACGAAACCGAACAGGAAGCCGATCACCGTGCCACGGCCAATCGGCCAGGCGGAAGCCTTGAGGCCGGCCCATCGCGGCACGGGGCTGCGCAGCGTCGGCTTGATCGTCGGCTTCAGGGTCGCGATATTCTCGAAGTTGAGCATAATTTCGCTGATCCCGAACAGCCCGAGCGCCATCGCCACGAAGCTGAAGCCGCCGGCGAAATCCAACGACCCGAACGTGTAGCGGGCAAATCCCGTGATCGGATCTAACCCGATAGTGGCCAAGAGCAGCCCCAGTAGAATCATCGACAGGGTCTTCAATGTCGAGCTGGTGCTGATCACGCTCATCACGATGAGCGCGAGCAGCATCAATGCGAATTCCGCGGCAGGCCCGACTTTCAGCATCGCTTGGGCGAGCGGCGGCGCGAACAACATGAGCCCGACTATGCTGATCGTGCCGCCGATGAAGCTGCCGACCGCGGCGATCACCAGCGCCGGCCCGGCCCGGCCCTGCTTCGCCATCTCGTAGCCGTCGATGCAGGTGACGATCGACGCCGCCTCGCCAGGAATGCGCAGCAGGATGGATGTCGTCGAGCCGCCGTACATCGCGCCGTAGAAGATTCCCGACAGCATGATGATCGCCCCCGCCGGATCGAGCTTGAAAGTGAGCGGCAGCAGCAGCGACATACCGGCGAGCGGACCCAGTCCCGGCAGCACGCCGACGACCGTCCCCCACAAGACGCCGATCAGGCAATAAAGCAGGTTCGATGGCGTCAACGCGACGCTGAACCCCTGTAGCAAATAGTGGATGATGTCCATGCCTGTCGGACCTACCAGGGTACGCGCGGCAGGTTGACCCCGAGCACGCTGTCGAAGAACCACCCTGCGGCGAGCACGATGCCGGCCGCGACCAGCACTGAGCGCAGCGTGCCGAGTCGCGAAACCGCGCGCAGCATCACAAACATGAACACGCTCAAGGTCACCAGGAACCCCGCGCGTTCAAACGCAAGCGCGACCGCGGTCAGCGCGGCGAAAATGATTGCGACGGGGGCCACCCCGAACGAGACCGGAAGGCCGGCGCCGGGGGCGCTGGCGATGAGCGTTTTGATGAGCAGGACGAGCGCCGTCACCCCGAGCAGCGCACCGAGTATCGTCGGCACAATACCCGGCCCGGGCACCGCGAACGTGCCGGCCGGCATGTGCCACGCACCCCACATGAAGAATGCAGCCAGCGCCAACAGCAAAACGGCGATCGCGAGATCGCCGCGGCGCGGATTGACCTGCATAGCCGTTATTTCTTGGCCATGCCGAGAGACGTGACCACTTCGCCCATCGCCTTGAACTCGGTGTCGATCAGCTTCCTGAACTCGGCGGCGCCCGAACCTTCGACGGTGACGCCTTTTGCCTCCATCAATTGCCGGAACTTGTCGCTTTTCGCAGCCCGGGCAAACGCCTTTTCGAGGATCGCGATGCGATCGGGCGGGATCCCCTTCGGGCCGACGATGCCATGCCACAGATAAGTTGCGGTCTCGGGGATGCCAAGCTCGCTGAGCGAAGCCGCCTGCGGCACTGCGGCGTTCTTTTCCTTCGACGTGAGCAGCAGGCATTTCGCGGCGCCTGCCTTCACGTGCGGAACGATAGGCGGGATCGACCCGGCATAGATGTCGACGTGACCGCCGAGGAAATTCTTCAGCGTCTCGCCCGCGCCGCCGAACGGAACGGGACGCGCCTTGATGCCGAGCTTGGTGAAGATGCGCTCGGTCGAAAGGTGCAGCATGCCGACGACGCCGTCGTTGCCGTACGTGTACTTGTTCGGATTGCTGCGAATCACCTCGATGAATTCCTTCCCCGTGTTGGCGGGAAAGTCGGGCTTGGTGCATAGCAGTGCGGGCGCAGTGTCGGCGAGGCTGATGGCAACGTAATCCTGCAACGAGTACGGCACCGCTTGCGAATGCGGCGTCATGGTGAGCGGCGCGTTCCACAGGCCGCCCAGCGTGTAGCCGTCGGGCTTGGCCTGCACCACGGCACTCATGCCGAGCGTGCCGCCGGCGCCCGCCTTGTTGACGACCACCACTTTCTGCCCAAGCATCGGCTCGACCAGTTCGGCGAGCAGTCGCGCTGTGATGTCGGTACCGCCGCCGGGCGGAGTCGGCACGATGATTTCGATCGGGCGCGACGGAAACTTCTCCTGCGCCGCCGCCGGCGACGCGGCGCAAAGCAGGTTAGCGCAGACCACGAGGGCGGACAGCACATGGGTTGTATTCGGTTTCATGGTGCTCCTCCTTAATAAAATTGCTCCGCGTGCCCTGTGCCTATCCCCGCGGCAAGCCACGGAGAATTGCAATTGGTGTAGGGTGCGCTTGCGCACCGATTGCCGGATGGTGCGCAAGCGCACCCTACACCAAAATTGAGCATTATGTATCACTCTTCACTTCGCGTGTGACCGATCGCGGAAATCATCGCTTACGAAAATAGTCCGGCCTTGTGCAGTGCTGTGACGCGCTCGTCCGAATAGCCTAGCACTTCTTTCAACGTATAGTCGTTATGCTCGCCAAGAAGCGGCGCGCGGCGCGTAATCGGCACAGGCGCGCCATCGATCTGCCAGGGCAGACGGTAAACCGGCAGTGATCCGAGCACCGGGTGCTCTATCATCTCGAATAACCCTCGGTCGCGGAATTGAGCACTGGCGGCAACGCCCATGGCATCGAGCAGCGGAGCGGCAGGAACGCCCGCCGCCGTTAACGCGGATGCTAACGCATTAGCTTCATACCTCCTTGTTTCCCGCGCCAGTCGCTGATCGAGATCAGCGCGATACGCGCGACGGTCGCCTGCTGTTGCAAACGTTTCGAGTGACATCCACTCAGGGTCGCCGAGAGCGCTCTTCAAGGCCCACCACTGATGCTCGTGCGCAACCGAGATTGCAATCCATCGGTCGTCACCGGCAGCGGGGTAGTTACCATGTGGCACCTTGTTCGGGTGCAGCGTGCCGCAGGGCTCAGGCACGCGATCATGCAGGCCATAGTCGGTCACCTGCTCGCCCATTACGTTCACGGCGGCCTCCCATTGCGAGAGGTCGATATAAGCGCCTTCACCCGTTTGTTGCCGGCGCCATAACGCGGCCAATATCCCGAAGGTAGCGTGCAAGCTCGCGTTCGGGTCCGCATAGGAGGACTGCGAGCCCAGCACGCGGCCGCCGGGGTAACCGACGAGACTATCGAGTCCCGCGAGGCTCGCGATCATCGTCGCGTAAGTACGAATGCCGCGCAGCGGACCGTTTTGCCCCACCGCTGACATAGAGCACATCACGAGGTCCGGTCGCAGGGGCCACAGCTCTGCGTAGCTGAGACCGAATTTCTCCATCACACCCGGCGAGAAGTTCTCGATTACGACATCACTCACCGCAATCAGGTCCTTGAGCACGGCCTTCGCTTCGGGATGATCGAGCTTGATGCGCAGGCTCAGCTTGCCGCGGTTGACGTTTTGAAACATCGGATTCTGCTCAGGGTCTTTTTGCGCGCCGACGATGGGCCGCCCCTGACGCATGTAGTCCAGCGGACTTGCACTTTCGGCCTTGATCACCTCCGCGCCCATATCCGCGAGAATGTGACCCGGTACCGCACCTGCCCAGACCCAGCCGAAGTCGACGACGCGCAACCCAGCGAGCGGCCGGGCATGATCTGCGGGCGCGCGGCGTCCTTTACGCCTCGTAGCCTGCGAGAGTGGCGCAACGTCATTCTGCGGCAGGCGAGAATCGGTTGCGCCACTGTTCTTCGATTCTGATGCGGCAGTTAGCCCCGAGAAGGGGTGACCCGGGACGAGTACAAATCGATTGTTTGCAGCAACCGGCACGAAGTAGGCCCGCTCTCTCAGATGCGGATGCTGCACGACTTCCTGAATATCGTACACCGGCGCGCCCGGAATCTTGTGCTCAAGGCAGTGCTGCAGAATTTCGTCCTTCGTGCGACTGAGAAACCACGGCTCGATCAACGCGTCGCACGCATCGCCGTGCTCATCGTTTGCTTTGAAGCGGTTCGCGAATAGCGCATCGGTCGCAAGGTCTTCACGCCCGATCATGCCGAGAAAGCTTTGCCAATGTCTGCTTTCTCCGCACTGGATGGCGAAATACCCGTCCTTGCACCGGAATATCGTGCGTGGGTAAGGCTGCCCTGACACGCGGTGGCCGGCGCGACGCTTCTTGTGCCGCTTGAAATGCGCGAGGGCCACTTCGACGCCGGTGTAGAACGACGCCCACACATCGGCCGCTGACACATCCACGAGAACGCCGCCGCGGGTAAACAGCCCCGCTAACCCGGCGATCGCAGCGGAGAGTCCTGCTTGAAACGCGCTCTGATCGCCCGGAAGCTTCAGCGGCGGCTCGCCGGGTAAGCCAATGCCGATTGATATTCCGCCATAGGCCTGCAATGTAAGGTCGTCCGCAGGCCAATGCCGCGCGTCGCCTTTTAACCCGAATGGCGTGACTGACACTACGATGAGATGAGGAAATTCAGCCGCGATCGCTTCAGGGCTAAGCGTGGACGCCTGCGCGCGATCGATCGGTGCATGCAAGAGGATGCGGCTGCGGGCAAACAGCCCGGATATTTCCTCGCGTCCAACGTCGCCTGTGGGATCGATGACCCTGCTTTTTTTGCGAGCGTTGAGATAAAGCGCCAGCCCCTTTGTTTCGCCGTCTTCACGTGTCCCGCCGGGCGCGCGCTTACCCCCCGTGATACCAAGGCGCATCACGTCGGCGCCGAGGTCCGCGTAGAGCTTCCCTGCATAAGCGATCGCCGAGCCACCGCCGAGCTCTATCACGCCGATCCCGGCCAAAGGGGGTTGCATCAGTAAATCACTTTGGATGCGACGAGTTCTTCGATTTCGTCGGCACTCAGACCCAGCAGCTCGCCGAACACATACTGATTGTGCTCTCCGAGCTTCGGTGTCCAGCGCTCGAGCTTCGCCGGCGTGCGTGAGAAGCGCCACGGCGGCCCGACGACTTTCCGCGATTCGCCATCAGGACCAGCCATGCTCTTGATCGTGCCGCGCTCGCTAAGATGCGGGTCATCGGCAATGTCCTGCGCCGTGTATGACGGGAAAGCCGCGACACCGACGGCTTGCAAGATGCGCGTCACTGCTTCGCGACTGCACCCGCGCGTCCACGCACCGATCTCAACGTCGAGCTCGCGCCTGTGTGTCCAACGCATTGGCGCGGAAGCGAAGCGGGCATCAGTGAGCCACTCGGGGCGCTGTAAAGCCGCGGCGAATGCCCGCCACTCGTCTTCGGTCGCCACGACAATGGACACCCACGCGTCATCGCCTGCACACGGATAGACGTTGTGGGGCGCAATTTGCGGCGCATCGTTTCCCGTGCGGCGCGATGTGACACCCGTTGCAGCAAACTGCAGCAGCGCATCCCCGATGAAACCGCACGCCACGTCGCGGGCCGCAACGTCCACGTGTTGTCCCGCTCCGGTGCGTTTTTTCCGCAGGTACGCCGCCAGCACTGCCATTGCCGCAGTGAGGCCCGTGCTATGGTCCATCACGTGCCGGATCTCGGTCGGCGGGCCATCCTCATAGCCGGTCAAGGTGCCGAGACCGCCCGCCGCACCGAATAGCGGAGCATAGCCCGCGTAGCCCCGCTCCGGACCTCTCTGTCCTGATGCCGAAACGGAAACCATGACAACGTCGGGCTTCACTGCTTTCAACGCTTCATAGTTCAAGCCCAGCCGGTCCATCACGCCCGGCCGAAAGCTCTCCGCGACGATATCGCTCACCGCAACCAGGCGCTTC
The DNA here is from genome assembly GCA_016192835.1 of Betaproteobacteria bacterium. Lineage (GTDB taxonomy): Bacteria > Pseudomonadota > Gammaproteobacteria > Burkholderiales > SG8-41 > PALSA-1004. The sequence goes on along the minus strand of JACPTJ010000101.1, from coordinate 2,012 downwards.
GCGAGCTCCACGCCGCGCGGCTGCTTCAAGTTGAGTTGCACCGAGAGTTTGTTCGACGTGACCTGATCGAACGTCGCCGCTCCCATTCGCCCATACACCGGATGCGGTTTGCGGAAGATGTCCGGGCGCCCGGCCGTTTCGATCTTGATGCATTCAGCACCGAGCAAAGCCAGAATGTGCGCACAGAAAGGACCCGCCGCATGCAGCGTGAAGTCGGCGACCCGCACGCCACGTAACGGCGGCATGGCGGTTGTTGGCTTTGCAACCTGCTCAGATGGCCCCATGCTGCCCCCACTGCTCGAGCTCCGCAGTCTTGTGACCCAGCCACTCGCACCAGATCGCCTCATTATCAGCGCCGGGCTCAGCCACAGCCCGCGTGAGCGCAAGCGCTTCTCCGTTGAACTGAAAGGGGGCGGTGAACGCGGGCACCGATCCGAACGTGGGAAGATCGAGCGGCGCAAATACGCCGCGCGCCTTCGATTGCTCCGACTCCAGTATGTCGGCAGGCTCGTTGTATTTCGCGAGCGGCACGCTCAACGCCTGGCCCTTCTTGACGACGTCATCTACGCGTTGGGTCTTCGCCCACGCCCGCAGGTGCTTGTTGATTTCTGCGCCTCGCCGGCTGCGCTCGAGCGGATCGCGCAACGAAGGGTCGAGCGCCCATTCGGGATCGTCCATCAGCTTGACTAATCCCTCCCACTGCCGCTGCTCGAGCGTCAGGACGCCGACGTAGCCATCGCAGCACTCGAGCACTCCACCGTATTTAAAGGAGCGGCCATGGCGGTTCTCGAGCACGCCATCTCCCAGGCGTTGAATGGCGAAACAGCCGACGGAGATATTCGCGTCCTGCACAGACACGTCGACGAATTGGCCGCCAACTTCATCGCGCGCGAGCAGCGCGGATACGCCAGCGCACACAGCCGAAGTCCCACCGATCAGCTCGGCAAAGTGGCCGTAGATCTTCAGCGGCGGCCGATCCGGAAACGTCTCGAGCGTGAGTCCGTTAGGCATGAGGTAGCCTTCGCCGCCCGCGTGAAAAACGTTGAGCTCGTAGGCTTGGTAGTCCGCATGCACGCCCGCTGCGCCGAAAGGCAGCACCGACAGAAAGACCAGTTGCGGGTGTCGCGCAGCAATGACTTCCGGTTCGAGCTGTAACGCGGCGCGGCGCGCTACAGGCGTGTCGTCGATGAGGAGCTCGGCGCGCGCCATCAGCTCGCCCAAATGCCGTCGGCCATCGGCCGACTCGACGTCACAAGTGACGAATCGCTTGCCTACGTTGAGGTAGTGAAAGAGCGCGCTCGCAGCAGGCTCCTGCGTCAGCAAAGGCTCGGCACAACGCAGCGCGCTGCCCTTGCCCGGCGGCTCTACCTTGATGACGGTCGCGCCCATGACGGCCATCATTCGGCCGGCATAGGAAGCAGCCACGCCTTCTGCGTGCTCGACGACCGTGAAGCCCGCGAGCGGAGCGTTACGTTGGTCGCTCTTCATCTAGATCGCGTGGTGCAGCCCGCCATCGACATAGATGCGCTGGCCGGTGATGTAACGTGCCTTGGGCGAACACAGGAACGCCGCGAGATACGCCATATCTTCCGGATCTCCGAAGAAGCCCAACGGAATGTTCGCTTTCGCGAATTGCTCCTGGTCCTCGCGCGTGGGATGCACGCGCTGATCGATCTGTTCGCTGTGAATGCGGCCCGGCTGCAGCGAGTTCACCGTAACGCCGTCCTTGCCGATCACGCGCGAGAGCCCTTTCGCCCACGCATGCACGCCCGCTTTCGCGGCATTTGCCGCATTGAACACGCGCGGCTCCATCGAGCCGGTGATGTTGATGATGCGACCCCACTTCTGCTGCTGCATGGAGGGCAGTAACGCGTGCGTCATCTTTCTCACCGCGGTGAAGTTGATCGCGAAGGACTCGTCCCACGCCTCATCGGGGGCATCGGTGGGAAGCTGCCGCGAACCGCCCGCGCTGTTGACGAGTATGTCTGCGCGCCCGAACTGTTGCAGAACCT
>JACPTJ010000035.1 GCA_016192835.1 Betaproteobacteria bacterium | reverse complement strand
GTACTTGAAGGTATGCGAACTTCCAGGAACGGAGCCCGGTACAATCCAGATGCTCATTTCGATAATTGCGCCGTCAGGGTATTCCGCTCGGTCATAGAACGCCCTTATTGCCTTCATATGGCGTAATTTGCCATATTACGCCTATGGCGTCAAATGACATAGATGCTCGTGCAACCGTGACATGGCGCGCGGGATCAAAGGTCGGCCTCTACGCTCACCCTACGGCTACGGCGCAATTGGCGCCGCCAGCGCTGCTTATCGTCGGCAGCGTCGTCAGCCTGCGCGACAAATTGTCGTGGTTCCAGACGGAAAATGAGCAGCTCGGTTCAGCAGCAGCCGCAGAACATTATGGCGTCATTTATCCGAACGCCCGCGCGGAGGCGTGGTGAGTTTGCGCTCGACGGCGAATACCGCGGCTTGCACGCGTGACGACAGGTTGAGCTTGCCGAGGATGTGCCTGACGTGCATCTTGACCGTGTCGTGGCTGATGTTGAGCGCGCGCGCAATGGTCTTGTTGCTCTTGCCCTGCGCGAGGTGCGACAGGATTTCACGTTCGCGCGGCGTGAGCTGATCCAGCAGTGAGCCGGCGTGGTCGCGTTTGTCGTCGAGCAGATTGACCAGTTTCGCGGTCATCGCCGGCGCCACCACGGTCTCGCCGCGCGCGGCGCGCTGCACCGCGTCCACGACTTCGTCCGGTTCCATGTCCTTGAGCAGATAGCCGCGGGCGCCGGCGCGCAGCGCGTTGGCGAGGTCTTCCTCGGCGTCGCTCACCGTCAACAGCAGGGTAGGAATGTCGATTCCCTCCTGGCGCATCTGCTTCAAGAGGGACACCCCGTCACCCGAGGGCATGTGCAGGTCCATGATGGCCACGTCGGGTTTCTGCTCCTTCAGCAGCCGCCGCGCTTCGTCAGGGTTGCCCGTGATGCCCACTACCTTGATGATGTCATCGCGCTCCAGCAATTCCGCAAGACCTTTGCGGAACAGCGTATGGTCATCGACCAGGACCACGCGGATCGGCGCGGTCATGCTTTTCTCGTCCGGCGCGGGCTCGCGGCGGGAAATTTGAGCTCGACCCGGGTGCCTGCGCCCGCGCGGCTGACAGCTTCGATGGCGCCGCCGAGCCGCTCGGCGCGTTCGTGCATGATATTCATGCCGAAATGCATGCCGCCCCCCGTTTGCTCCGTCCCGGTGAGGCCGATGCCATCATCCTCCACTGCCACCACATACTGATCGCCCGCCATCGCTACGCTGATGCGCACGTGTCGGGCCCGGGAATGCTTGGACACGTTGGCCAGGGCTTCCTGCACGATATGGAACACCTGAACCTCCTGCTCGGGAAGCAGGTTCACGTCGGCAGCGGGGCTCGCGAAGTCGACCCTGATCCCGCTTTGCCGCGAGAAATCGTCGGCCACGTCCTTGAGCGCCGGTATCAATCCGCGCGGATCCATGCGGTGGCGGAACTGGGTGAGCAACTCGCGCAGCCGCGAGTAAGCCGATTCCATCGCATCATCGACGTCGCCCAGATATTTTTTGGCGACGGGAGCATCTCCCGTCTGCAGGGCTGCGCTGAGGAACGCCAGCCGCATCTTCATGTACGCGAGCGTTTGCGCCAGCGAGTCGTGGATTTCATTGGCCAGCATCTGGCGTTCATTCATCAGCGTGATGCGGATGTTTTCGCGCGTGAGGCGGGCGTTTTCGAGCGCCATACCGAGGTGCTCGCTGATCGAGTCGAACAACAACGCGACGTCTTCCGCTACCGGCTTGTTTTCGGACAGGAACAGGTTGTACACCCCCATGATTCTGCCCTTGTTGCGCAGCGGGACCGCGATGACGCGTTTGCAGGCATCGCCGAAATACGCGAGCGCAGTATTTTCCCGGCACACCGAGGCCCCTGCGGATTCCATCGTATGAGTGCTCGCGGCCGTGCCGCAGATGCCGCACTCGAGCGAAACATATTGCTCGCGTGTGACCACGTCCTGCGGCAGGCCGATGGTGCCGACCAGCCGCAGGTGAGCGCCGTCGGGCGTTACCACGCGCACCGCACCGGCAGTGGCCCCCGCCAGCTTGACCATGGTGCCGAGGAAACGCTCGAGCAAATCCTCGAGGTCACTGTCGCTGCTCAGGCTGGTCGTGATTTCGGACAGCGCGCGCAGCGCCGGAATTTTATAGCCGCCGTGCGCGGGCGCAGCGGTTTCAGCGCCGGTCAGATCGTCATCGTGTTTCATTATGTTAGGGGATCTTACTCAAAGCGCATCGACAGGTCGACGGCCTCGATGTCCTTGGTCAGGCTGCCGATCGAGATGCGGTCGACGCCGGTCGCGGCGATCGCGCGCACGTTTTCCAGCGTGATTCCGCCGGAAGCTTCGAGCTCCGCGCGGCCCGCTGCGATGTTGACCGCTTCACGCATCTGCCCGGGCGACATGTTGTCGAGCAATATCATTTTTGCGCCGGCGGCGAGCGCATCGCGCAGCTGTTCGAAATTTTCGACTTCGATCTGGGTCCATACCCCCGGAGGCGCGACGCGCGCAGCTTCGCGCAACGCTGCAACGATGCCGCCCGCAGCCGCGATGTGGTTTTCCTTGATCAGGATCCCGTCATACAACCCCATGCGGTGGTTGAAGCCGCCGCCGACGCGCACTGCATATTTCTCCGCGCTGCGCAGACCGGGCAGCGTTTTGCGCGTATCGACGATCCTGGCTTTGGTACCCGCGACCGCATCGACATAACAACGCGTAGCGGTCGCAACCGCCGACAACGTTTGCAGGAAGTTGAGCGCGGTACGCTCCGCCGTGAGCAGTGCGCGCGCTGCACCACGCACCGTGCAAAGTTTCTGTCCGGGTGTGACGGCACTGCCTTCGCTGGCGAGCCAATCGATAGCCACGCCCGGGTCGAGCTTGCGAAAACACGCATCAAACCACGGTCCGCCGCACAATACGGCCGCGCTGCGGCACACCACGCTTGCGCCGGCGTGCGCGCCAGCCGCAATGAGTTGTGCCGTCCAGTCACCGCTGCCGATGTCCTCAGCCAGCGCGGCGGCCACGTTGTTTTCGATGGCGAGTGCGAAATCGTTCAATTTGCACTATATTGGTTGTCAAATACCGCAATGAATTCTACCTGATCGGCGGCGGAAATGGCCGGAATCATGAGTGTGATTTCGTATGGCATCGGCACGGTGATTGGTTTTGCCGTGGTCGGCGTGCTGGTGTTCTGGTTCCTTCAGGACATCACGCAGAAGAAGCACACCGTGCTGCGCAACTACCCGGTGATCGGGCGGCTGCGTTTTTTCTTCGAGCAGATGGGTGAGTACTTCCGGCAGTATTTCTTTGCCGGCGACCGCGCCGAGATGCCGTTCAACCGCGCCACCCGGGGCTGGGTGTACAAGGAAGCGAAGAACGAAGGCGGTATTATCGGCTTCGGCTCGACCAACGATCTGCGCGAGCCGGGGTCGATCATCTTCGTCAATCACCCCTATCCGGTGCTGGAAGAGGATCGACTGCCGACGCCGTCGCTCATCATCGGGGAGGGCTACTGCAGGCATCCGTTTGAAGCCAGATCTATCGTCAACGTCAGCGGCATGAGCTTCGGTGCCATCTCGGCGCCGGCGGTGCGCGCGCTGTCGCGTGGCGCCGCTGACGCCGGCTGCTGGATGGACACAGGCGAGGGTGGATTGTCGCCGTACCACCTCGAAGGCAAGTGCGACATCATCATGCAAATCGGCACCGCCAAGTACGGCATACGCGACCGTGACGGCGGATTTTCGCCGGAACGGGCGCAGGAACTCGCGCAGGTGGTAAGGGCATTCGAAATCAAGCTGTCGCAGGGCGCCAAACCCGGCAAGGGCGGCGTGCTGCCGGGCGGCAAGGTCACCGAGGAAATCGCACGCATCCGCGGCATCCCGGCCGGGCGGGACTCGATCAGCCCCAACCGCCATCACGACATCGCCAACGTCGACGACCTGCTCGACAAGGTAGCCTATATCCGCGACCTCACCGGCCGGCCGGTCGGCGTCAAGACCGCAATCGGCGGCTGGGGTTTCATCAACGAACTGTGCGACGCGGTGCTGCGGCGCGGCGCGGAAGCTGCGCCGGATTTCCTGCATATCGACGGCGGCGAAGGCGGCAGTGGCGCCGCGCCGCAGACGCTGATGGACCACATGGCGCTGCCGATCGCGGAAGCCCTGCCGCGCGTGGTCGACTCGCTGCTGCAGTCGGATCTCAAGAACCGCATTCGCGTGGTTGCCGCCGGCAAGCTGGTGACTTCGGCGCGCGCGGCGTGGGCATTGTGCGCGGGCGCGGATTTCGTGGTCACCGCGCGCGGCTTCATGTTCGCGCTCGGCTGCATCCAGGCGTTAAGATGCCACACCAACACCTGCCCGACCGGTGTCACTACTCACAACAAGCGCTTGCAGCGCGGCCTGGTGATCGAGGAGAAATACCTGCGGGTGGCCAACTATTGCCGCAACATGAACAAGGAAATCGACATGATCGCGCAATCGTGCGGTTGCCGCCATGCCCGCGAACTCAGGCGCGAGCATGTGCGCATCGTGCAGTCCGCGAACCAGAGCATCGCGCTCAACATGCTCTATCCGTATCCCGACGCGCGCCGCATTGCGCAGGCCAGGACGGCTGCCGGCGCGACCGCGCCGTAACCCAAAGGAGAATGCGATGGCACGCATCGTCAAACGCACCGCAACCGGCCCGCTCAAGCTCGATCCCGGTGCCGAGCCGAAATGGATCTGCATGTGCGGGTTGTCCAGGAATCAGCCGTTCTGCGACGGCAGCCATAAAAAGGCTGCGGAAGCGGAAGGCGCGGGCAAGCTCTACTGGTACGACCAGCAGGGTGCGTGTCACGAGGTTGCCGACAGCTTTCCCGGCATGCGCAGCGCGTGATCCGGCTGGAGAAGAGCGGCCGCCGTGGCCGCCCTCGCAGGCTTACTTCTTAGGCGTGAGCGCCTCGACCTTTTTCTCAAGCGCATTCAGCCGGCTGAGCGCGGCATTCGCTTTCACGAAGTCGTAATAGCTGACATTGCCGGCCGGCAGATCGACTTGCGAGCCCCAGACGATCCACGAGTCGTCGTAATTGCGGACCTTCTGATAGCCCATTTCCCGCAGCACGGCGTAGGTCTGGGTTGAGCGCGTGCCGGTCTGACAGTAGGCTACCACCTCCTTCTTGGGATCCACGCCCTTGTAGAGTTCCTTGATTCCCGCTGCATCCTTCAAGGCCATGCCTTCGCGGTCCTGGACTTTCTTCTGTGCCAGTTTCATCTCTGCCTCGGGATCCTTCCACGCAAACTCGTACGGGATGTTGACTTGATTGGCGGCAGGAATATTTCCGCCGCGCACCGCCCGGATGTCTTCTCCCTGATGTTCCTTCACGGTCCGGGAATCGATGAACTGGACTTCCTTGCTCTTCAGGCTTTTCTTGACGAAGTCCGTCGTGGCCAAGCGGTCAGCCTGCACCTTGGCGGTGAATTTCGCGGCCGGCAGTTTGCGAGCCTCGTTCGTCAGGGGCTGTTTGGCTTTCATCCAGTCATCGATGCCGCCCAGATAAACCCGGGCTTTCTCCGCCCCCAGGTACTCGAGGATCCAGAAAATCACCGTTGGGCTGGTATCCGATTTGGCGCCGTAGACTATCAGTTCGTTTTCGCGCGTGATGCCGGCATCGCCCAGGATTTTCTCCATTTTCGCCACGGGCAAAATTCGCTCATCCACGTCACGCAGCGCAAACCGTCCAGCCTTCTCGCTGATTACGACGGCCCCGGGAATGAGGCCTTTTTTGTAATCCGACGCAGCGCGGGCATCGATCAGGATTACGCCGGGCTTGTCCTTGTTCTTGAGAACGTAGTCCGTTTCCACGATCACATGATGGGCGTTGACTGCCCCGACCCAGCCGCTCAGAACAAGACCGCATACCCAAACGCTGCAGGCCCGCCATTCCTGTTGTCTGCTCATATTCCGCCTCCTGTTTTGATCGGATGTTATCGAACGCTTTGTGATATACAGTTAATCCTACGCTCGTACCGAAGAAAATGATGCATTTGCATCATTTTCAGGTCGCACCTTTGACGTGGGGCGGAACATGACACCCTCCATCTCGGTCATCATTCCCAACCGCAACGGCGCGGCCACGATCGGGAAGTGCCTGGCAGCGGCCCTGGCTTCCCGCCACGAAAACTTCGAAGTGATCGTGGCGGATGACGCCTCCGAGGATGATTCCGTCGAGGTGATCAAGCGTTTTCCCTGCCGGCTGATCCGCCTGGCGCAACATGGCGGAGCCGCCAAGGCCAGAAATACGGGAGCGCGGCACAGTCGCGGCGACGTGCTGTTTTTCACCGATGCCGATTGCCTGTTACAGCCGGACAGCCTCGGTGTCGCGGGCGAGACGCTGGCGCGTGCGGGCCCGAACGCCGTGGCCGGCGGCACGTATACCGCGTTGCCTCATGACCGCCGGTTCTTCAGCACTTTCCAGTCAGCCTTCATCCATTACTGTGAAACCAAAAACCCGCAGCGGCCCGATTACCTTGCCACCCATGCGCTGGCGATTCCCGCGCAAATCTTCAGGCAGAGCGGAGGATTTCGAGAGGAGTTCCTGCCGATCCTCGAGGATGTGGAATTCAGCCACCGCTTGCGACGCATGGGTTACTCGCTGGTGATGAACCCGGCGCTGCAGGTGCAGCACATCTTTGATTTCTCCCTGTCCCGATCCCTGGCCAATGCCGTGATCAAGACCAAGTATTGGACCCTGTACTCGATCAGGAACGGTGACCTGCTGGCTGATTCCGGCACGGCGTCGGTGGGTTTGAAGATCAATACGGCGATGTATTTCCTGAGCCTGCTGCTGGCGTTGCTGTTTCTTGTCACCGGCTCTGTCGTGTTCTTGTCTGCGCTTGCGGCAGCGGTCGCGCTTAATCTCTACGGGAATAAGGGACTGTTGCGGGCGTTTTATGACGCCGGCGGAATGGGGTTTTCGTTGGGCGCAGCCGCGTACTATCTGCTGCTTTATCCGCTGGCGGTCGGAATCGGCGCCTGCGCGGGCGTGATGAAGTATCTGGGGAAATCTGCCAAACCGGGATGGCAGCACTGATGCTCTCGCTGCTGCGCCATGCCGGTTCGATACTCTGGAAGCGCAGGCCGATCCAGCTGACTTTTTTCGTTACACGCAAGTGCAATGCCCGCTGTCCTTTCTGTTTCTACCTGCAGAGCGCGGATCGTCCTGACGATGGCGCAGCGGAGCTGACGCTCGACGAGATCGAAAAAATCTCGCGTTCCCTCGGAACGTTGCTGTGGCTCGCCTTTTCGGGCGGCGAAGCTTATTTGCGCAAAGACCTGGTCGAAATCAGCCGGATTTTCCAGGCGCAAAACCGGCCGGCCATCATGCTCTATTCCACCAATGGGCTGCTGCCGGAATTGATCCGCGACGCTACCGAACAGATCCTGCAGCACTGTCCTCGCAGCGTGGTCGTAGTCAAGCTCTCGCTCGATGGACTCGGCGAGGACCATGACGCGCTGCGCCAGACGCCGGGCGGTTTCGAAAAAATGCTGCGCAGCTATCGATTGCTGGCGGAACTGCTTGCGGAATACCCGAACTTCGAGCTGGGAATCAATACGGTTTTCTGTTCCGGGAATCAGGACCGCATGGATGAAATCATCGATTTCGTCCAGGGCCTCGAGCATGTCAAAACGCATACTATCTCGCTGGTGCGGGGCAATCTTGCGCATGCGCGTTACAAGGATGTCGATTACGGAAAATACCGCCACGCGATGGAAAAGCTGGAGAAAAATCTGAAGAACCGGACCTCCAGCGTTTACCGCTTCAACGGTGCGCGCCTTAAGGCCGCGCAGGATATTCTCCAGCGCCGCCTGATTTACCAGACCGCGCTGGAGCAGAGGCGGCTTGCGCCCTGTTACGCCGCGAAGCTCAACCTGGTGCTGACGGAAACCGGCCAGGTGTATCCGTGCGAGACACTGACGGAGAGCTTTGGCAACGTGCGGGATTTCAACTATGACCTCGCGCAGATTCTGCGCGCTGAGCCGGCCCAGGCGGTGACGCGCTCCATTGAAGCGGCACGCTGCCACTGCACGCACGAGTGCTATGCGATGACCAATATCCTGTTCAACCCCCGGCAGTATCCGGCCCTGCTGAAGGAATACCTGCAGTTATAGGATGGGTGCAGTTTGGTGGATTGCGCTGCGCTTCATCCACCCTACCCATGAACCATTCCCATTCCGGGACCGTAGGGTGGATGGAGGCGCTTTTTGCCGCAATCCACCAAAATTTCCGTCATCCCGCCTCAAAGCTCGCGCGTCGATCCCATCATGACATTTGGTGGATTGCGCTGCGCTTCGGGTATACTGGCGCCGTGAAGATCTCCATCACCGAAGCACGGCGCAGGGTGCCCGAAGTCATCGGCGCGGCGATTGCCGGCCAGGACGTCATCATCACGCGCCGCGGCAAAACCGATCACGTCTTCCGCGCCGGCGAGGAGATCATCACCGTGCGCCGCGTGGACCCGGCACAAACGCCCGCGGCGATGCGCGCCATCCGCCGGGCGCTCAAGAATCGCCGTTATCGTCCCGCCCTCGAAACAGCGATTGAAGGTTTGCACGCTGAACGGCAACGCCGCGGCAGATGATTCCGCGACTCGTGCTCGATGCGAGCGTCGAGCTCGTAACCGCGGAGTCGGCCAAAAATCAGCAGTAGGGTGCGCTTGCGCACCGGCGAAAGCGTCAAGGCTGGTGCGCTCCGCTTTGCGGAGCACACCCTACGGTACTGCTTTCCACTTTCCCGGGGCGCTGAAACACGCCGCGCTGCGTCCACAGCCAGAACAAGCTCGTCATACCGGTGAGCGCCGCGCGGCAGTCGTTGAAGTTGCGCATGGCAAGCAGTTTTTTCACGAGAAACGCAGGCCGAGAATAGAACCGCCGCAACGCGATCTGACGCAACTCCTGGATTTGTTCGCGCGTCATGCTGTATGGCACGAAGGCCGCGCCCTGATAAGTGCAGTCGGCGAGGTCGCGCGAGATCGTGCCGAATCTTTCGTGATGCGCGTGGAGATCGGTTCCGGGAAACGGCGTGAGCGCGTGGAAATTGGCGAGGTCAGGGTCGAGCTCGATCGCGAACTCGATGGTCTTCAGTCCCTCCTCGAAGGTTTCGCCGGGGATGCCGAAAATGAAAGGCGTGCTCACCTTGAGCCCGACCGCCTTGGCCGCGCGCACCGCGTGCCGAACCTGGTCGAGCGTCGTCGCTTTGCGCAGGGTGTTGAGATTTCTCTGCACGCCGCTTTCCGCGCCGATCAGGATCGCCCAGCAGCCTGCGTCCCGGAACGCCTGCAGCAAGGGTTGGTCCACCTGATTTGCGCACACCGACGCGAACCAGCTAAAGCGCAGCCCGCGCGCCTTGATTTGCCGCGCGAGTTCCAGTGCGCGTCCGTAATCGGCGGCGAGCGAGTCGTCGAGGAATTTGATTTCGCGGTACCCCTGGCTGAGAAGCAGCTCGATTTCCTGCAGCACGTTGCCGATACTGCGGTAGCGCACGCCGCGCACACCGCTTTTGCGTTCCCGGTCGAGCTGGAAGCAGTAAATGCAGCGCCGGTCGCAGCCGCGCGAGGTGATGAGCACGGCCACCGGTTTGTTGCGATAGGTTCCAGGCGGCGGAATGTAACGTGCCGCATCGCCCAGCAGTTCGCGCGCCGGGAAAGGCAGGCTGTCGAGGTCCTCGTTGAGCGGCCGCGGCGGGTTTTTGACGATCTGGCCACCGCACCGGAATGCAATTCCCGCGACGTCGTCAAGCCCGGCGCCGCGGTCGAGCCGCTCCAGCATTTCACAAACAGTGAATTCGCCTTCGCCGGTGACCACGGCATCGAAGCTCTCGCCGCCGTCGGCGAGGCAGCGTTCCTGCGCGGCGACGGGATAGGGTCCGCCGGCGCAGGTGAAAATGTTCGCGTTGCAGCGCTTGATATCTGCCGCCGTCTGCCTCGCCTTGTCCCAGCCAAATGCGGTGGAATAGACGCCGGCGAAATCGGGGCCGAATTGCCCGACCGCTTCGAGCAATTCCGCATGGTTCATGAAAGCGCCGTCGAAAAACTTCACCTGATGCCCCGCGCGCCGCAGGCAGGCGGCGATGTAAAGCATGCCCAGCGGTTGCCAGTAGTTGATCTGCGAGCTCGCCGTTTGGGACGGGAACAGCTCCTCGGGTATCCACGCCGGGACGATCAACGCGCATTTCATGCGCGCCTCCTCGCCGGCATCGGCCGTTCTTCAGGTTCCGATTGCGACGCACGCTGCAATATGGTCTCGGCAGCGCTGAAGCCGGACTCGATCGCACGATCCATGTTGTAGTAGCGGAACATCCCGCCGCGGCCTGCGAGGTGCAGGTTGGGAAACCGGTCCAGATACGCGAGCACGGTGTCGCAGCGGTCCTGGTAGCCGACCTCGAACAGGGGATAGGCCGCGGGGATGCGCAACGCGATGCCATCGGTCACTTCCTCGCGCCGGATGAACCCCAGTTGCTCGAGCTGCGCGACAGTGGTCGAGATCAAATCCTCGTCGCGCGTGCTCCACGTGGCGTCGCCGCGGCAGCAGAAATGCTCGGCGACCAGGACGGTCGTGCCCGGCGGCGCCAGGTCCGCGCTCCAGTTCGCCGGCTCGTGTACCCGGCCAAAAGGAATGTGTTTTTCCGGAAAGTAAATCCAGGTAAGGTCCGTCGCGCGCGGGCGATTCAACATCACGGCCACGATGACCAGATCGCGGTGGCGGAGCTGGGCCGCGGCCGCGAGCACTTCCTTCGGGGCCGGAGGGTGCAGCAGCTGCACGAGCTGCTGCAGTGGAATCGTGGATATGAACTCGTCCGCGCGGAATTCGCGGTCGCGCTCGCCGTGGCGCACCGACACGCTTTGGACGCGGAAGCCGGAATGACGAATGCGCGTAACACGCGCGTTGGTCAGCACAGCGTCCGCGGGTTCAATGCCGGATCGCAACTTGTCAGCGATGCGGCCTATCCCCAGACGCGGATAGATGAATGCGTCGGTCAGGGTGGGCAGGGCGCTGCCGCCCCGCTTGAAGCATGCGCGCCAGATGGCCGCACCCAGCGACAAACCCTGAACGCGCTGTGCGATCCATTCCGCGGCGATGCGCCGGCACGGAATGCCCCAGACTTTTTCGCTGTAGTCCCTGAAGTAGATCTCGAACAGGGGGCGGCCGAAATGAGCGATCACCCAGTTTTCGAGGCAGGCGAGCGGTGTTTTGCGCCAGCGATGGGCAAACCGTGCTTTCGCATAACCCGCAAGGATGGCGAAGGTCGTCGCAATGCCGAGGTCTAAACACGCGTCGAGCGGTTGCAATGGATAGTCAAAGTAGCGGCCGCGCAAAAAAATCTTGCTCGAGCGCGGAACCGTGAGCAACTCCTCGCCCAAGAGTCCGCGCACGAATTCGTCGATGCGCCGGTTCGCCGTGTGGAAGCGGTGGCCTCCCAGATCGAAGCGGAATTCCCCGTGCGTGACGGTACGCGCCAAGCCGCCGACCGCGGAATTGGCCTCCAGCACCTGTACTCTGCGTCCCGCGCGCGTCAGCGCATATCCTGCGGAAAGCCCGGCCAGACCGCCGCCGAGAATAACTATATCGCTTTGGTCTCCGGCCATGCGGCGCCCGTCCGACTCAGTACAATCATTGTTCCCCGCCCGCTGCGCGCGCGTGATGGCGTTGCGCGGCAGTACGCTTTGGGCGTGCCGCGCTCATCGCGCAATCAGTACCGGGACTTTCGCGTTGGCGGCGACTTCGCGCACAACGTCTCCCATCAGCAGCTTCTGCAGCAGGGTTCGCGACGAGCCCAGGATGATCAGGTCGGTTTCCTGTTCAGCCGCGGCCTTGATGATCTCGTCAGCGACATGGCCGAACCTCGTCAGCGTCTTGATCCGCGACAAGTGGTTTTCCCGCAGAAGTTTCCTGTGGGTGTCGAAGATATTCAGCGCGGCCTGCTCGAGTTCCTGCATTTTCCCCGAGGCTTCCAGTTGCCTTTTCAGGGTCGCCAGCTCGGGATCGCTGATACGATCGTGCAGCAGCGACTTGCCTCCGGGCTGCAGCACGTGCAGCAGGAGCACGCTCACCGCAGGACGGGAGCCGAACAGGCGGATGCACGTCTGCACGCTGGCGCGGGCGCCTTGGGAATCGTCCACTGGAAGCAGCAGCTTTTTCATTCGCGTCTGCTGCTTGATAGGTTACCGGGTTGATACGCGTTTCATGCGCCTACCTCCCATAGCCGCCGGCTGCGGGCGCTTCCGCCGCTGCCGGCGCCTCGGCACCGCGTCCTTTCGTTCCGCTGTGCGAGGCCGCGGCGTAGCCGAACAGGAACCCGATCCAAAGACTGGTCTTGTTCATGGGGTCTGTTCCTCAGGCCGCCGCTTTTCTGATCTTCCAGGTGTATTTGCCGCCCTGACCGGTTTTTTCGACCACCTCGTTCCCCGCGGTATCGCACATGGCAGCGATGGATTCCCCCGACGAGGGATTGTCGAACACCAGCTCGAGCAGCTCTCCTGTTTTCATTTTCTCCAAGGCCTTCTTGGTATAGAGCTGGGGATGCGGGCAAACGTACCCGCAGCAATCCAGTGCGTATACACCTTCACTTTTCTTTTCGAATTTCATGGGCTATTCACCTCCTGTTATGCATGCAATAAAGTAGCTCCGCATGTCCTGCGCTTATCCCCGCGGCAAGCCGCGGGGAATTGCAATTGGTGTAGGGTGCGCTTGCGCACCATCCGGCAATCGGTGCGCAAGCGCACCCTACATCGAAATTAAAGAGCGAAGGCGGCCATTTCCTTGGCCATTTTTCTCTCCGTCCACCAGTTGAAAAACTTCACGCCCAGATAGGCCCCGCCGATCATGCCGAACCCGAACAGCCATCCGGAAACATCGCCCTGCGAAACGCGCACGAAAAATGCGCCTACATTGCACCCCAGTCCCAGGCGCGAGCCGATGCCCATCAAGGTGCCGCCGATGATGGCCCACATCGCGAGCTCGCGGTTCGTGCC
>JACPTJ010000034.1 GCA_016192835.1 Betaproteobacteria bacterium | reverse complement strand
TTGCGCCGAACGATTGCTTGCCACAATCCGCGCGGCATTTGCCGGATTGAAGCCATAACAACACCTCCACCGTGCTAGAAGTGTGCTAAACATGGCATTCAGGCTATTGCGAGCGCAGATAACTGCTTGAAGTTACTGGCGCCCCGAAGACGAATCGAACGTCCGACCTGCCCCTTAGGAGGGGGCTGCTCTATCCACTGAGCTACCGGGGCGTGAGCGCGTATTCTAGCGTAAAATACGTGCCGGTTTCACCGCTCTTCTCCAAGGGAATCAATGATTAAATGGCTGCTGGTCGCGTTTCTGATCGGCGCGGCGCTGTTGCTATGGCGCAGTACTGCGTTCGCCAACAGTAACCTGCCCAGGGCCGGCGCACCGGCACCGGGCTTCAGCCTGCCCGATCAGAACGGCAGGCTGCGCACGAATGCGGAATTCCGCGGCAAGTGGCTGGTGCTGTATTTCTATCCCAAGGACGACACCCCGGGCTGCACCGAGCAGGCGTGCGCGTTCCGCGACGACCTGCACCGGCTCACGGCGCTCGGCGCCGAGATCGTCGGCGTCAGCGTTGACGACACACTGTCGCATCAGGCGTTTGCGAGTAAATACAGCCTGCCGTTTCCGCTGCTCGCCGACGCGAAAGGCGAACTCGCAAGGCGCTACGGCTCGCTCCGCGATTTCGGCCTGATCAGGTTCGCCCGGCGCAATACCTTCCTGATCGATCCGCAAGGGCGGGTGGCGAAGGTTTATCTGAGCGCAAATACCTCGCGCAATTCGCAGGAAGTCATCGACGACCTGAAGATGCTGACGGCAAAATGATCAAGAGCCTGGACCACGTCGTACTCACCACGCGCGCGCTCGACAAGTGCATCGCGTTCTACACCGAGGTACTTGGCATGCAACTCGAGCGTTTCGGCGAAGGGCGCATCGCGCTCAGGTTCGGCGAGCAGAAATTCAACGTCCATCCGCCCGGCTACGATGCCGGCATCAAGGCGCGCCATCCGACGCCGGGTTCGCTCGATCTGTGCTTTCTTGCGGACTGCCCGCTCGAGCAGGTGATCGCGCGCCTGAAGCAGCACAACATTCCGATCGAGGAGGGTCCGGTGAGGCGCACCGGCGCGCGCTTCCCGATCCGCTCGGTCTACGTGCGCGACCCGGACGATAATCTGGTAGAAATTTCGGTGCCGGCCGAAAAAACATGAGCCGCCGATGAACGCCGATAAACGCCGATAAGAACCAGTGAAGGAGTGAAGGAGTGAATGAGTGAACGGGTGAACGGGTGAATGAGTGAACGAGTGAGCCCCCTCACCCTAGCCCTCTCCCCCGAAGACGGGGGAGAGGGGATCTCTTACTCGTTTGCCCGTTTACTCCTTCACTCCTTCACTCCTTCACGCATTCACTCCTTCACTCATTCACTCGTTCACCCATTCACTCGTTCACCCATTCACTCGTTCACCCAGATAATTTTCGCTCATCCGTATCCATTCGTGGTTCCTGACAGCCTTTCATGCCTCTAATTACCCTTGACGGTGTCGGTCTCGCGTTCGGCCACGTTCCGCTCCTCGACCATGCGGATCTGGTGATCGAAGCCGGCGAGCGCATCGGCCTGATCGGGCGTAACGGCGCCGGCAAATCGAGCCTGCTCAAGATCATTGCCGGTGAAATCGCGGCTGACGACGGCAGGTTGTGGCGCGCGCCGGAGCTGCGCCTCGCGCTGGTTTCGCAAGAGCCGGTGCTCGACGCTGATGCGACGGTATTCGACACCGTGTCGGCCGGACTCGGCGCGGTGCGCGGGCAGCTGCATGAATACCATGAGCTTGCGCTTCGATTGAGCGGGAACGCCGCCCACGATCCGGCGCTGCTCGAGCGGCTGCATGAGCTGCAGGACTTGCTCGAGCACGGCGACGGCTGGCGTGGCAAATCGCGCGGCGAGGCCGCGATCGCGCGCCTTGGCCTCGAACCCGACGCGGCGGTCGGCACGCTCTCGGGCGGACTCAAGAAACGCGTCGCGCTCGGCCGCGCGTTGGTCGCCGAGCCCGGCCTGCTGCTGCTCGACGAGCCGACCAACCATCTTGATATTATCGGCATCGAATGGCTGGAGCAGTTGCTGATCGATTTCACGGGCAGCGTGCTGTTCGTCACGCACGACCGGCGTTTTCTCGACAACGTGACGACGCGCGTGATCGAGCTCGACCGCGGCAAGCTCGCGAGCTTTCCCGGCAGCTTCGCCGCCTATCGCCGGCGCAAGGACGAAATGCTCGACGCCGAAGCACAGCAGAGCGCGAAATTCGACAAGCTGCTGGCGCAGGAGGAAGTGTGGATCCGCAAGGGCATCGAGGCGCGCCGCACGCGCAACGAGGGCCGCGTGCGGCGGCTCGAGGCGTTACGCCGCGAACGCGCCGCGCGCCGCGAACGCATCGGCCACGTCAATTTCGACGTTGGTGAAGGCGAGCGCTCCGGCAAGCTGGTCGCCGAGTTGCAGCATGTCAGCAAGAGTTTCGACAGCCAGCGCGTGATCGCGGATTTTTCATGTGTAATCCAGCGCGGCGACAAGGTCGGCCTGATCGGGCCCAACGGTTGCGGCAAGACCACGCTGCTCAAGCTGCTGCTGGGCGAACTGCAACCCGATGCAGGCACGGTGCGGCGCGGCACCAAACTCGCGACTGCCTATTTCGACCAGTTCCGCGCGCAGCTCGATGACGATGCGACTCTCATAGAGGTGATCAGCCCCGGCTCGGACTTCATCGAGGCCGCGGGCAGCCGCAAGCACGTCATCTCGTATCTGGGCGACTTCCTGTTTCCGCCGGAACGCTCGCGCGCCAGAGTTTCCAGCCTGTCCGGTGGCGAGCGTAACCGCTTGCTGCTGGCGCGGCTGTTCGCGCAGCCGGCCAACGTGCTGGTTCTCGATGAACCGACCAACGATCTGGACATCGAGACGCTCGAGCTGCTCGAAGCGCTGTTGCAGGATTATTCCGGCACGCTGTTCCTCGTGAGCCACGACCGCACGTTTCTCGACAACCTGGTCACGCAGACGATCGTGTTCGAGGGTGACGGCAAGCTGCTCGAATACGCGGGCGGCTACGAGGACTGGCGGCGCGCGCAGCAGTTCCGCACTGAGGCCGCGCGCGGTGACACTGGACGTGTGGCAGGGGGGCGCAAGCCGGCAGCGCGATCCGCGGCGCGCGTGGCGGCTCCGGTCAAGCTGAGCTACAAGGAAGCGCGCGAGCTCGAAGCGCTTCCGGACCGCATCTCGGCGCTCGAGCACGAACAGGCACAGGTATCGCAGCAGCTCGCCGATCCCGCGCTCTATCGCGGAGGCGCTGCGCAAGTCAAAGCGTTGCAGGCTCGGCTGGCGGAAATCGAAGCCGAGCTCGCCCATCGCATTGCGCGCTGGGAAGATCTCGAAACGAAGCACAGCGCGGTGCCGGCGCCGGTAAAATAAAAATCCGTGAAGGAGTGAATGAGTGAATAAGTGATCCCCCTCACCCTAGCCCTCTCCCCCGGTGACGGGGGAGAGGGGATACTTTACTTGTTCACTCGTTCACCCCTTCGGGGGGCATGTATCTACGGATAACTCTTGTTGCTCCGAAATTTGGGATGAATTTCTGCAATGGCTGATTTCTGGCGCAGTTGCGGCTATAGCCTCCTCGAGCGCAGCGGGGACGGGCGCCTTATCGTCACCGATGACTACCTGCGCGCGTATTTCACGCGTCCCGAGCTTGCGCCGGTCGAGGAGTCGTGCGGCAACGAGCGCGCGCTGCATGCGGCGCTGCTGGAAAATCCGCGGCTCGACGTCGGGGAGCGGCAGATTGACGCAATCCGCGATCCCGACGCGCGCGAGAATTACCGCGTGATGTTGCGTTTTCGCACTCAACTGCTCGCCGCGCCGTCGCTCGAAGCGTTTTATTCCGGGCTGTTCCGGAACGATATCGCGGTGCCGCCGCTGTTCATCGACCAGACGGTGCAGGTGATCCTGCGCGGCATTCTCGAGGGCGACGGCGACGGTCTCAAGGCGCGTGCGGCGGAACTGTTTTTCCGCGGGCAGCGCGCCAGCCTCGACCACGGGGCGATCCGGCTTGCTGACGACGAGACGATCGAGATGCACGCCACCAGCGGTGCCCTCGGCAATCTTGGCAAGCTGATTCAGGAAGCGCAAACGCCGCTGCGTTCGGTCGAACTCGACGTGCTCGACGCGCAGACTCACGCCGAGTACTGGCGGCGCGACGAGCGCTTCGATACCGTGCTGCAGCTCAACAGCTCACACCCCGGCTGCGCCGCGCTGTGCCGCGTGCTAGAGGCCTGGATCGTCCATTTCCACCAGACTCCGGTCACCATCAGCCCGGTGCGCGAAATCCCGGATGAGGACTGGGTATGGCACGTCGGGCTTGACGCCGAGGCCTCCGCAATTCTGAATGAAATTTATGATGGCGGTGAGGTGGACACGGCGCGCATGAAACGCATCATCGGGCTGTACCGGGTGGATTTCCGGAACGCGTCCGACCTGCGGGCCGAACTGGCGGGCAAGCCGGTGTTTCTTGGTCTCGCGGTAACTCCCGACTTTAGGCTGCGCATGAAACCGCAGAACCTGCTGCTGAACCTGCCGCTGGCGAGGCGCGCATGACGCCGCAGGCCGCGCGGTTCCGGCAGATAGTCTCCGGTCCGGACGAAGCGATCAATCTGGCCGAAGCCGCGCTGCTGATCGCCAGCGAGGAGTATCGCGATCTCGACATCGCCGCGTATCTGGCGCGGCTCGACGAGATGGCCGCGACGCTCAGGAGCCGCCTGCGTGCCGACATCAGTCCCACTGATACCATTATCGCGCTCAATCGTTTTTTGTTCGACGAGCATGGCTTTGGCGGCAACGCCGCGGATTATTACGATCCGCGCCACAGCTTTCTCAACGAAGTGCTGGACCGCAAGCGCGGCATCCCGCTGACGCTGGCGCTGGTTTATATCGAAATCGGCCGCCGCATCGGACTGCCGGTGCAGGGCGTATCGTTTCCGGCGCACTTCCTGGTCAAATGCCCGCTGCGCGAAGGCACGGTGGTGCTCGATCCCTACGCCAAAGGCATCTCACTGAGCTTCGATGATCTCCGGCAGCGCATCAAGAGCCTGCGCAACGGCGTGGAGCCGCCGCGATCGGTGATAGCGGGGATGCTCGCCACGGCCAGCAACAAGGACATCCTGGTGCGCATGCTGCGTAACCTGAAAGGGATTTATACGCACCATCGGGAGTGGCTGAAGGCGCTGGCGGCTACCGACCGTATTCTCAGCGTGATGCCGGATCTCGCCGAGGAATACCGCGACCGCGGCATGATTTACCTGAGCCTCGAGTGTTTCCGTGCCGCGTTGTTCGATCTGCAGGCCTATATCAAGATGCTGCCGGTGGCCGCAGACGCCGATACCGTGCGCCGGAAGGTGATCGAACTGCAGCAGGTGGCGTCGCGCCTGAATTAGGGCGGCCGAATGCGAGAGGACGGGCTTCCTCCGCGTAGGGCGCAGCTTCAGCGCGCCACACGGCACGGCGCGCTGAAGCCGCGCCCAATCCGGATGGTGCGCAAGCGCACCCGATCAATATCCGCTTCTCTAGATCGCGGGGCGGGCCGCGGGCGCCCTGCCCTCAGCCGGCGCAGCTTCGGCTGCAAGATCTTGCTGCGCGCCGAATGCGGCCCCCGAAGGCTTACCCGGCTCGTCGAGTTCGGTGCGCGGCTTGGTTTTCAGTTCCGGCAGTTCGTCCTCTTCTTTTTGCGGAGGCGGATTGCCGTCGTAGACCAGATTGCGGCGCCGTTGCAGGTAGGCGTCGCGTTGGAACTCGTAGGGATCGAGCGCCGCTTCCTCGAGTATCTTGGTCGAGTCGAGCAGGCTGGCGCGGAGATTAACGAAGTACAAACCCCACAGCGAGTTGCGCGTCGCCATATGGTCGCGCCAGATCCAGCGGATCGGATCGACTCTGAAGTCGACATAGGCGCCGAGCACGTCGCGGAACGAACTAGGACCGAAAAACGGCACCTGCAGGTAAGGGCCATCGCCGATTCCCCATCGACCCAGCGTCTGACCGAAGTCTTCCTTGTGCTTTTCAAGCCCGACCTCAGTGGCGAAATCGATCAACCCGGCAAGGCCTAACGTCGTGTTGACCGCTATGCGTCCGACATCGGAAGCCGCGTCGGCGATTTTCCCCTGCAGCAGGCTGTTGAGCGCGGTGAGAATATCGTAGAGATTGTTGAAGAAGTTGGTAACCCCGGTGCGCGCGAAATCCGGCAGGACTTCGCGGTAGACGGTCGCGACAGGTTTCATGACGACCTTGTCGAGAGCATCGTTGAACTGATAGACGGCACGATTGAGCGGTTCGAGCGGATCCCGCGGATTATTGGTGCTGGCGCAACCGGCGAACAGCGTGAGCGACAGCAAGCCCAGCACAAGGGCGGTCCGAAAGCGGGCTGCGGACAATGTCATGTCGAGGTCCAAATGTTCTTAGGGGGCTGATTTTTTGCCATTATAACAACCAATTCCTGCAAAAAGCCAAGACTCATTCCCGGACCGTGACGGTTGTCACAGGCGGGCACAAAAAAACCTGCGTTTGTCACGGCACCTGACCTGAGGTCGAAGCCGCTGCACGCGCGCACCGGGCATAACGGCATCCCGAGCCGTTCCTTTACCGGTCATTGCGCGCGACCGTGCAGCAAGCGCACCGCCTTGAGCAACTGCTGTATTTCAAGCCGGTACTGCGCGCTGGTTTTTGCCTTCATGCGGATTTCTTCGAGCGTGGTCTGGGTCGCCAGCAGCAACGGGCCGCCGAGGCTGACCGCGCGCTCGGCGGCGGCGATCGCTTGATCGAGCCTGCCGCGGTCGGCGAGCACCTGTGCCAGATTGTTGAACGCCGCGGGCGTGTTGGGGTGATCCTGCGCTGCCTGTCTGAACGCGGATTCCGCGGTGGCGAAATCTTTCAATGCATAGGCCGTGTTGCCGCGCCCCATCTGGCCGGCGAGGCTGCCCGGCCAGCGCCTGAGCAGTGTGTTGTAGGCGGTATGCGCGGCCCTGATCTGGCCGCTTTTTTCCAGCGCCACTGCGGCGCTGGCGTAACGCGCTTCGGTTGCAGTGGCCGGCAGCCGGTCCGGCGGCACGGCCACCATCGACCAGCGGCCTTCGACTTTCCACACGTACTCGAACACCGCAAACGGCATCGTTTGGCGTTGCTTCATGCCGGAGCGCCGGATCGTCTGGCCTTCCTCCAGGTCGTATCCGACCACCACGGCGTAGTGCCAGAGCGGACGGATGCGAAACCCGTAATTTTCGAGCACGATCACCGGCGTTCCCGCGGCAACTTCGCGCAGCACATCGGCAAGCTGCGGCTCGAGTTCGTAGGCGATCAACCCGCGCCGCCGCGTTGCCGCCAGCATTTCGACCTGCAGGCTGCCCTGGCGCGCCGGGATATAGACTTGATTCACCAGCGCATCGGGCGTCACGCTGACACCCGCGGCATTGAGCGCCATCGCGAGCGCCGCCGGCCCGCATTGGTAATCCTCCTGCGCGAAGAACGGGACATCGGCCAACTCGGCGCGGACCGGCAGATCGGACGGCCGCTGTTCCTTCAAGGCGTAGGTCTGCGGCAGAATGACGGCGCAACCGCTGAGCAGCGCCATCGCCAGAAAAAGAAAGCCCGCTGGCAAGCGGGCTTTCAAGCGACACATGATGTCGAGTTGCGGCAGGACTATTTCATGTACGCCCACCAGAGCACCAGCGCGATCACGACGATCGTCAGACCGATCGCCCAGTCGCTCGCCGCGCCCGCGGGCAGCGTGTCGATCTTGCCCGCGATCCGGTTGATTTCTTCCTGCGTCATCGCGTTCACACGCTCCTGCGCGGTTGCTGAGTTGAGCCCGAGTGCTTCGAACTTTTTGATGACATCGCCGCGGCTTACGAAATCGCTCACCTTGGCGCGGTTTGCCAGATCCTGAGCGCTTGCAACGGCCTGGTCGGTTCCGATCACGCCCGCCTGCGCCGAGAACGGCAGCAGTATCATGCTTACGATTAACATCTGGCTGATTAGTTTATAGAAAAGTTTCATCAAAACCCCCGTGGATAGTTAACGAAGTGTTGCGTCCTGAAGCGCCGGAAACATCATTTCACCAAAGCAAATGTACGATATGCCACCGTAATCCCAGCGTCAAGTGGTGAGATTAGCAGCAGTCGGGCGGCGCGCTGCGCAGTAGCGCCCGGCAGGCGGGCGGGGCGGTCTTTGCGGGGGCTTGATGGTGCTATAATTTATCGCTGAATTCAGCGCTCCCGGGCGCACCACCTGTCGTAAGGACCCCATATCATGCTGACTAAAGTCAAGCCCTCCTTTCAGCTCAAAGATCCGAGCCTGCTTCGCCAGCAGTGCTACAGCGACGGCAAATGGGTCCATGCCGATGACAGGAAGACCCTTGGCCGAGACCAGGCGCGCAATCGAAGCGGCCAACGCCGCCTGGCCGGCGTGGCGTGCCAGGACCGCGAAGGAGCGTTCGAATATCCTGCGCAAATGGTTCGAGCTGATGATGGCGAACCAGGAAGACCTCGCGGTGATCATGACGGTCGAGCAGGGCAAGCCGCTCACCGAGTCGCGCGGCGAGATTGCCTATGGCGCTTCGTTCATCGAGTGGTTCGCCGAGGAAGGCAAGCGCATCTACGGCGACACGATACCGCAGCACCAGAGCGACAAGCGCATCGTCGTCCTCAAGCAGCCGATCGGGGTGTGCGCGGCGGTGACACCCTGGAATTTCCCGAATGCGATGATCACGCGCAAGGCGGGCCCGGCGCTGGCCGCCGGCTGCACGATGATCATCAAGCCGGCGAGCTACACGCCGTTCTCGGCGCTCGCGCTGTGCGAGCTGGCGGAACGCGCCGGAATCCCCAAAGGCGTGCTCAATGTGGTGACCGGCGCGTCGGGACCGATCGGCAAGGAACTCACCACCAATCCGATCGTGCGCAAGTTCACCTTTACCGGCTCGACCGAGGTCGGCAAGCAGCTGATGGCGCAGTGCGCGAGCACCGTCAAGAAAGTTTCACTCGAGCTGGGCGGGAATGCGCCTTTTATCGTGTTCGACGATGCCGACATCGACGCGGCGATTGAAGGCGCGATGGCGTCCAAATTCCGCAACACCGGTCAGACCTGCGTCTGCGCCAACCGGTTGTTCGTGCAGGAAGGCGTCTACGACCAATTCGCGCGGAAGCTCGGAGAAAAAGTCGCCGCCATGAAAATCGGCGGCGGTCTCGAAGACGGCGTGATGCAGGGGCCGCTGATCGACATGAAGGCGGTGGAAAAAGTCGAGGAGCATATCGCCGATGCGCTTGCGAAGGGCGCGCGGGTCGTGACCGGCGGCAAGCGCCACGCCAAGGGCGGCACATTCTTCGAGCCGACGGTGCTCACCGGCGTCAAGACCGACATGAAGGTGAGCCACGAGGAAACGTTCGGTCCGGTGGCGCCGCTGTTCCGCTTCAAGACCGAGCAGGAGCTGATCAAGCTTGCCAACGATACCGAATACGGTCTCGCATCCTATTTCTACAGCCGCGACATCGGGCGCATCTGGCGCGTCGCCGAGGCGCTCGAGTACGGCATGGTCGGCATCAATGTCGGCATTATTTCCAACGAGATCGCGCCCTTCGGCGGCGTCAAGGAGTCCGGTATCGGCCGCGAGGGCTCCAAGTACGGGATGGAAGAGTTTCTCGAAGTGAAGTACCTCTGCATCGGCGGCATCGACAAATAAGGCGGGCTGCCTTCACCTGGAATGCCAGCGCGTCGCAGGGCGCGGTGGCATTTTCATTGGTGCGTGTAGGGTGCGCTTGCGCACCGGCGAAGGCATCAAGATTGGTGCGCTCCGCTTTGCGGAGCACACCCTACGGTACAACCGGCGGCAAACCTTGCGCCTGAATAACGCGTTGACAGGAGCGAATCGTGTACGAAGGTTTCCGGAAATTCGATATCCAGACGAGCGATTCGCAGGTCAGGATACACGGCATCGTGGGCGGAAGTGGCCCGCCGCTGCTGTTGATACACGGCAATCCGCTCACGCATGTGCACTGGCACCTCGTCGCGCCGCGGCTGGCGCAACATTTCACCGTGGTCGCGACCGATCTGCGCGGCTACGGCGACAGCTCCAAGCCGCGCGGGCTGCCGGATCACAGCAACTACACGTTCCGCCGCATGGCGCAGGACCAGGTCGACGTGATGGCGCACCTCGGTTTTGACAGATTCGGCGTCGCCGGCCACGACCGCGGCGCGCGCACCGCTTACCGCATGGCGCTCGATCACCCCGGGCGCGTGCTCGGGTTTGCGAGCTTCGACATCATCCCGACGCATTTCGTGCTGACTCATATCAACCGCGAATGGGCGCTGAACTCCTATCACTGGTTTTTCATGGCGCAGCCGTACGACATTCCGGAGAAGCTGCTGGAAGGCAAGGAGCAGTATTACATCGAGAAAAAACTCACCAAGATGGGCATCGGCAAGGGCGGCTTCACGCCGCAGGCGCTTGCCGAATACGCGCGCTGCTGCACGCCGGAAAACCTGCACGGCGTATGCGAGGATTACCGCGCTGCGGCGACGCTCGATTTCGAGATGGACCGCGCGGACTTCGAGGCGGGACGCCGGATCCAGTGCCCGACGCTCGTGGCCTGGGGCGAGCAAAGCCATACCGAAAAAATGTTCAACCCGCGCGAGGCGTGGCCGTTGTACGCGGCGAGCATCGTCAGATTCTGCCCGCTGCCGTGCGGCCACTATCCGGCGGAGCAGGCGCCGAACGAAACTTACCGTGAGCTGTTCAACTTCTTCAAGGGATAGCTCATCTGTCAACCGCCTCATTCAACCGGTCGAGCGCGTCTGAGAATTCCGCCAGCATGTCGTAGACGACCTGCTTGACAGTAGTTTCTTCACGCAGGTGCCCAACAATCTGACCCGCTGGATAGGTAAGAAGGGCGTCCGGCTTGTATTTGGTGATTCGCTCCAGCGCTTCATTGGTCAGCATGGACTGCAACGGCATGGGCAACGTCTTCGGTGCTTCGGGCGATTCCCAGGCGGTAACCCACGCCGATACAAGACGACGGGCGGGCTTTCCGGTGCTGCATCTGGAGCGCAATGTATCGCTCGAAGTGGCCGCAAACAGCTTGCGCTTCAATTCTGGCGGTACCTCGCTCTCCACCGTTCCCAACCAAACAGTTCCGCACCACACGCCTTGAGCGCCGAGGGCCAATGCCGCAGCTACCTGCCGTCCGCGCCCGATTCCTCCGGCCGCGAGAACCGGTACCGGGGCGACGAGATCGACCACTTCCGGGACCAGTACCAGGGTGGAAATCTCCCCGGTATGTCCGGCAGCCTCCCAACCTTGGGCGACAATGATATCAACGCCTGCATCGGCCTGCCGCTTGGCATGCTTGGGGTGGCCTATCAGACCACAGACCTTGAGCCCTACGCTATGGGCCCGCTCGATAACGTGAGCCGGCGGCGCGCCCAGAGCACTGACAATCATTCTCGCTTGGGGATGTCGATATACAACCTCGACACGACGCTCCGCTTCGCGGTGCGTTCTCGTCAGATTCTCCATGTAATGCCGGAACACCTTTTCGCTCTCTTCCCTGGAAAACTCCGGGACATTATGCTTTTTCAGCAGAGCCTCAACGAAGGCACGATGCTCCTGTGGCAAATATTGTTTGGCAGTTTCGGGCGTCAGATTCTCAAATTCCTTCGGCTGCCCGTAGGGGAATTGAACGTCAACGCCATAGGGTTTCCCCTCTGCGTGCTGGTCGATCCAGGACAATTCGATTTCGAGTTGCTCGACCGTTACGTGTGAAGTGCCGAGTGTGCCCATTCCGCCCGCCCGACTCACAGCCGCGACGACATCCCGGCAGTGTGAGAACGCAAAAATCGGAGCCTCCAGACCAAACGTGTCCATCACCGGTGTACGCATCTTTTTCCCTCCAAGTTGGCTGTTTTATTTCGGCCGGCGTCGGTACATGAGAGCCGCGAGTATGTTCGTATAAGCGTACATCCCGGCAGCGATGTCCGCAATTGATGGCCCGGCCTTGCACATCACGTCTTTTGTTCCGGTGACGGACAAAAATCCGGCCTCGCTAAAGGCTGCATGATTTCGACATACTAACGAAACGTGACGGTCGCTTGCATTGCCACGGCGCACTCATGAGAGGGGTGCCGGAGGCAGGAAACCGCCTCTTTTTGCGTGATCATCCGGCCCCAGTTCCGATTGCCGGTATTGCGGTAAGAAGTAGAGCCAACGCCACAGAGGCGGAAGTAGTTCGCCCGATTTCACCGGTTTGGGCGGATGATCGAGCGTGGCGCCCAATCCTCGAACGGGCGCTGCCGTGATTGAATCCTGGACGGTTTCCGTTTTGCCGATCCATCGCCTTAAGTTATCAATATCCATCGACATGACACGGAATACTCAAAAGTTTATTATAGGCGAATAATGCTTGCCCCCGAGAACTTGGAAAATACTTTTTTCAAATAGTGAGTCTTCGCAAAATGCGAATACGGCCAATCCCGATACTCAAGCATGCATTTGCAGAGTGATGCGATTTGATCTCGTTTCGAATGGTACATATCAAGGAAGACTGAGCTCAAAGGGACTTGAAGCTCATAGTGCGCTCTTTGGGCAACCTCGCGCCTTACTCCAGGAAGCTTTTCGACCATCTTGGAAATCAGGATGAACCCAATGTGATGCGGAAGCTGCCTTCGCGAAAAACGAAATCAGCGCCAAAAGAATAAGAATTGCCCATTCAACCAATTTACGCCAAGCTCGCAGCGATCAACGAGAAGCCAATCCATGAGCCAAACCCGAAGTCTCGCCGAGTTCGTCGCGCGTATGCGCTATGAAGACCTGCCGCAGGCGGTTATCGAGCAAGCTTGCCGCATCGTTGCCGATACCGTCGGTTGTGCAATCAGCGCCTGGGCCGAGGACCCGGGGAAATCACGCGTCGCGCTCGAAATCGCAAAGCTGTACCGGACTGATACGGGTGCATCCGTGATCGGCGTCGCCAATTTCAAATCGCAGCCGGCATTTGCAGCACTGGCAAACGGCATACTGTCCAATGCCGCCGACAATGACGACACACACAAGCGCGCGCTGCTGCACACCGGTTCGGTGGTCGTGCCGCCGGTGCTCGCGCTTGCCGAAGCGATCCGCATGTCGGGACGCGACCTGATTGTATCGCTGGTCGCCGGTTATGAAGTCGCCGTCCGCGTCGGCATGGCGGTGATGCCGACGCACTATCGGTTCTGGCATTCGACTGCGACGAATGGTACGTTCGGGGCGGCGGCCAGCGCAGCCAAGGCGCTCGGGCTTGACGCTGACGGCGTGCAGCGGACGCTCGGACT
The DNA here is from genome assembly GCA_016192835.1 of Betaproteobacteria bacterium. Taxonomy (GTDB): domain Bacteria; phylum Pseudomonadota; class Gammaproteobacteria; order Burkholderiales; family SG8-41; genus PALSA-1004. The sequence continues at coordinate 6,672 of JACPTJ010000034.1, read as the reverse complement.
CGCCGGCACGCAAGCAGCCGGTCTCAATACGTTCTTCGAATCGGGCGACATGACGAAAAGCATCCATCCCGGCAAAGCCGCGCTTAACGGCATCCTTTCGGCGCAGCTCGCGCAGATCGGCGCGACCAGCCCGCCCACCATTCTCGAGCATCCCAAAGGTTATCTCAACGCCTACTCTACCGATCCGAAGCCGCAGGCGCTGGTAGCCGGTCTCGGCTCGACGTGGGAAATTTTGCAGAATGGATTCAAGTTTTATCCCACGATCCTGGCGAGTCATTCACCGATCCAGGCAACGTTGGCGATCGTGCGGAAGCACGCGATCGATCCCAAGCAGATTGCGCGCATCACGAACGAGACCTACAATACCGTGAAGACGCATTTTTCCAACCAGGATGTGACTGGTGTAATGTCGGCCCGCGTTTCAGTGCCTTACTGCATCGCCATCTCGGCGATTGACCGCGAGCTGACGCAGGCGCAGTTTGCCCTCGCGCGCATCAACGATCCATTGGTCCGTGAAGTGCTCGCCAGGACGGAAGTCATCGCGGATGCCGAGCTCAACAAACTTTATCCCGACAAGTTTCCCGCACGCGTGACCATCCACTTGAAAAACGGTACATCGCTCCAGGAGACGGTGCTGTATCCGAAGGGCGACCCGCAGGATCCGTTGACTGCGGACGACCTGGAGGCGAAATTTCGGGGGAATGTCGCAGCGATGCTCAATCCTGGTCGCGCCGGCGAGCTGCTCGACGCAATCTACGCGTTGCCCGGTGCGCGCAATATGGATCATCTGATGTCGTTGTTGCACGGTTGATACTCGAACCATTTCGAAACGCGTCCAATGTGCGATAGCGACGAAAGCAAAGCCGGAACCGGGTGGCGCGGCTGGATGGCGCTGCCCCCGCGACGCCCCCACGTGCTCGCGGGAGACTGGATCGATCTGACGTGGCCGTTATCTCCGACGGTCCCGCGCATCGCGTCGTTTCCGCCGCCGCGCCTCGAGCTGATTGCCGCGATTCCGGACAAGCCGCTGAACATCACTCAATTGCAAATGGTCGTTCACACCGGAACCCACGTGGATTCGCCGCGTCATTTCTACAGCGACGGTCCGGCGTTCCAGGACATTCCCCTGGAGCGCCTGATGGGCCCGGGCGTGGTGTGGCGCATGGAAAAACCGCTGTACGGCATGATCGAGCCGGGCGATCTGGAGCGCATGCGACCCGCACTTGAGCCTGGCGACATCCTCGCGCTCGATACGGGAGCCGCCGATCGCGCAGGCACACCCGATTTCGGCCGCCATGCGGCATTCTCGGTAGCCGCAGCGGAATGGCTGGTAGCGCAGAACATCAAGCTCCTTGCGGTCGACATGCCGACACCCGACATTGCGATCGACAAGCGTCCTGCCGGGTTCGTTTGGCCGGTGCACCGCGCGTTGCTGCGCGACGGCGTACTCATCGCGGAGATGGTGACCAATCTCGGATCGCTGACCGGACGACGCGCCGAGTTTATGTTTTGTCCGCTCAACATCGCGGATTGTGACGGAGCGCCTGCGCGCGTGCTGGCCCGTGCAATTGCGAACTGATAAGACAAGGAGACCAAGGTGACTCAAGAACTACCTGCGCCCACTGCCAATGCCGATTCCCAGGAGTACTGGGCGGCCGCCCGCAATGACCGCTTGCTGATCCGCAAATGCCGTTCCTGCGGCAAGACACATTTCCTGCCGCGGCATTTATGTCCTGCCTGCTGGTCGACAGACCTCGAATGGATCGAGAGCTCCGGCCACGGCACCGTGCACGGCTTTACCATCATAAGACGCGCGTCGCTGCCTGAATTTGCGACGCGCGTTCCGTACGTCGTTGCATTAATAGACCTCAAAGAAGGTCCGCGCATGATGGCGAACATTCTCGGGGAAGACGCGCTCCAGACCAAAATCGGTGACGCCGTCGAGGTGCGCTTCGAAGCGCGCGCGGAGGGCACAAAAATCCCGCAGTTTGTTCGCAAGGTATGAGTGAAAGGGGAAGGGGAATGCCAATAACTGGAATCGAGACGCTGCGCAATCGCGTGGCTATTGTCGGAGTCGGCGAGTCCGACATCGGCAAGGTCCCGCACATGACGGGTTTGGGCCTCAATGCGCAGGCAGCGAAGCGTGCTTTGGACGAGACGGGATTGAAGGTTTCCGACATCGATGGTCTGCTTACGGCGTATTCGTTTACCGAGCCGTATTTCATGCTGGGGACAGTGTTGTGCGAATACCTCGGTCTGCAACCGCGCTTCAACGCATCGGTGATCGTCGGGGGCGCTTCGCCAGCTGTCATGCTGAAACATGCGGCCGAGGCGATCGCTACCGGGCAATGCGCGACCGTGCTCGTGTGCGCCGGGGAGAATCGCGCAACGGGGCAGACGCGGGATCAGGCCGTCGCTGCCCTGGCCGCAGTCGGCCACCCCTATTTTGAACGCCCATACGGCGCTTCGATCCCTGGCTGCTATGCCATGATCGCACGCTGCCACATGGATCAATTCGGCACTACACCGGAGCAGCTTGCCGCCGTTGCAGTCACCACACGTCGACATGCGGTATTGCATCCCAATGCGCATATGCGCAAGCCTATTACCTCGGCGGATGTTCAGAGTTCCAAACCGATTGCCGATCCGCTGCGGATGCTGGACTGCTGCATCATCTCCGACGCGGGCGGAGCGTTCATCGTGACTTCTGCCGAGCGGGCGAAGGACCTGCGATCGAAGCCCGCGTACCTGGCGGGGATCGGTGAGTTTCATACGCACGAACACATTTTGTGCGCGCCCAGCCTCACGGAGTTCGGCGCCAAACAATCCGGGATGACGGCGTACCGCATGGCTGGATTGGGACCATCCGACATCGACGTTGCCGAGTTATATGACTGCTTCACCATCGTGCCGATCCTCGAGCTGGAAGAACTGGGCTTTTGCCCGCGCGGGGAGGGCGGTCGTTTCTACGAGGAGGGACACGCCTCGATCGGAGGAAAACTGCCGGTCAACACCCACGGCGGAATGCTCTCGCACGCCCACGCCGGAGCGGCGGGCGGCCTGTTCGGGATCGTCGAGGCCGTTCGACAACTGCGCGGAGGGCTGGGCCCGCGCCAGGTGCAAGGCGCTGAGGTCGCGTTGGTGCACAATGAGGGCGGTATCCTGTCCTCGCATTGCACCGCGATCCTGACGAGCCAGTTGCGGTAGTCGGGTATCGGCGATTAAGCGATAGCCGGCTCGGTTTCCGGATAACCGAGACGGACCAGCGCGTCAACCGCGACCACGCCGCGGCCGGCTGCTTTGACGATTACGGGATTGAGATCCGCTTCCAGCACGCGTCCTCGAGTGAAGGCAAGCAGCGATACTGCATGAATCGCGGAAGCGAGAGCGGCACAGTCGCCTGACGGGAGCCCGCGATAGCCGCATATGATTGCAAGCCCGTCCACTTCCTCGATCATGCTACGGGCCTCTGCAAGACTTACCGGGGCGAGCCGCAGCACGAAGTCGTGATAGATCTCAGCCAACCGGCCGCCGACGCCGAGCATTATCACCGGCCCGATCTGCAGATCGTGCTTGTAGCCGATGATTGCTTCCGCGAGGCCTGTTTCCATGGTCTGGACCAGCAAGCCGTTGAGCCGCGCCATAGGATGGTTTTTTTCGATGTCTTTCCACATGCGATTCGCAGCCGATTTGAGCGCATTCTGATCGGGGATGTTGAGCATTACGCCGCCGGCCTCCGTTTTGTGCGGCAGGTCGGGGGACAGAATCTTTGCTGCAACCGGAAAGCAGACCTTGACGGTGTCATCGGGTGACGCAATGACATGGGTCGCGGCCTGAGGCACTCCGAGCATCTCGAAGATATCGCGGGAATCCAGCTCGTTGAGCGTGCCTGCGGGATATCTGGACAATAACGTCTCGAGTTTGTCCATGGTCGCGGTATCTGCGTCACTAGCCGCATGCAATGATGCCGGCGGTATCCAGCACGAGAAAGCGCGTATTGCATCCGCGCAGGCTTCGGGGGTACGAAATCCCGCGATACCGGCTTTGCACAACAATTCAAGCGAAGTATCGGCCTGTGGCGACAGAAATACCGCAAGCGGTTTCTCATGTGACGCAGCAACGATCGGCTCCACGGCCTGCTGCGGATGAAATTTAGCTGAACCGCCCACGACCGAAAGCACGATATCGCAATGATCGGATTCAATGAGCGCATTGAGTACCGCGCTCGCCACTTCTTTTTTTGTGCCGGCCATCGTCAGATCGATGATCGGTGTCTTATGAATCGCGATGTTCTGGTGGCGCAACCTTTCGATGATATCGTCGGTCGGCGGGACGACTTGCACGCCCATGACACCCAGTTCGTCGACCACCGTCGCGGCACCGCCGCCGGTAGTCGTCATGACCGCGACGCGCTGGCGCCGGCTCGGCTTCCGGTCAGCCACCAGCGGCGCGATTTCAAGCAACGCTTCTAACGTGTGAACTCTCATCATGCCATGGCAACGGAAAAACGCACTGGCTGCCTCGTCGCTGCCGGCCATGGCGCCGCTGTGAGAGGTCGCCAGCTCACGCCCGACACGTGACCGGCCAAGCTTGTATACGACAATCGGTTTACCGGCTGCATGTGCCCGTCGTGCCGCCTGCGCCAGACGCCGTGAGTCCCGCAGCGTTTCCAGGAACAACAGGATCACCTTGGTGTCGGGATCATCGACAAGCAAGTCGGTGATTTCACCGACAGCAAGATCGGCCTCGTTCCCGACCGATATCAGTTTGGAAAAACCGATGCCGCGCGCATGCCCGCGTGTCAGGAGGCTTCCGAGCATGGTGCCGCTTTGCGATACCAGGGCCAGCGGGCCACGCGCGATCTCGTCCATCTCGAGCACGGCGTTGGTGGAAAGAAAAAAGTTCGCGTGCGTATTGATGAGTCCCAGGCAGTTGGGTCCCAGCAGACGGACGCCGCCGGCTCTCGCCAGCTCGAGCACTTCGCGCTGCTTACGCAGTCCTGGCTCGCCGGTTTCGGCAAACCCGTCGCTGAATATCGTCGCAACGGGTATTTTCAGTTCCCCGCACTCACGGACTACCTCCGATACCAGGTCGCTGGCGACCATGATGAAGGCATGATCGATCGGGCCTGATGCCGACGTAAGGCTCGGAAACGCCCGTTCGCCAAGCACTTCCCGCCGATTGGGATTGATCGGAAAGATCTTTCCCAGAAACCCGTGCTTTCTCAGGAATCGTTGCGGGCGTGCAGTGTATTTATCCGGATCCCCGGAAGCGCCGATCAGGGCAATGCTCTGCGGGTTGAGCAGGGCGGCCGAAAGTTTAGCATCACGCATGTAATGCTTTTCTTGGTAACGAACCAGGTAACTCGCGCGTCGTCATGGCTTTCGGAATCGCGAATAGTCGGCCCGGCGCTTCTCGAGAAACGCGGTTGTTCCTTCCTGCTGTTCGTTTTTCCAGAATTCGGGAGTAATCAACAGTCGGCGCAAGAAGTCGGTCTGTCCGATCAGGTCCTCAAATTCCTGAACGAAGGATGCTTTGTAGACTTTGAGACAGGTAGGCGAAACGGCCAGCAACTCGTCGCACCATTTCGCCACTTCTTCATCCAACCGTTCCTTGGGCACTACCGCATTCACGAGGCCCCACTCATACATTTCGGCGGCGCTGTACCGCCGTCCCAGCATCCACATCTCGCGCGCTCGCTTGTGTCCGACGATGCGGGTCAGATAGTTCACGACCGGACCGCTGGCAGGATAGGCGACACGCGGCTCGCTTTGGCCAAACAAGGCATGCTCGGCTGCAATGGTAAAGTCACAGAAGTAGGCGAAGTGGTGACCACCCCCTATCGCGTATCCATTGACCCGCGCAATGACGGGTTTCGGGCAACGCGAGATCATGAGGTACGGCGGCGTAAAAACAGCGGGACCACTGCGACCCATTCTTCCTTCTTTTTGCCATGATACATCCGCGCCCGCGCAGAAAGACTTGTCGCCTGTGCCGGTGAACACGACTACCCCCACGGATCGATCGTTACCCGCGCTGTCGAACGCACGATCGAGCTCGCGCAGCGTGTCCGCTGTCACGCTGTTCATTTTTTCGGGTCGATTGATGGTGATCGTCGCAACCTGGTCTTTGACCTCGTAAATGATGTCTTTGAATTCGTCAGTCATCGTTGCTTCCCGTCGTTGGTTGCCTGGCCACCTCAAGCTACTTTCGCACCCGACCGAGACGACGTTATTTCGGCCGGCGCCGGTACATGAGCGCTGTTTCCATTTCCTGCGCCACCGTACCATCGTGCTTGACGAACTTGCGCTGGACTTTGATCACTCCGCGGTCCGGCTTGCTGGTCTCCTTTTTCTCGATGACCGTGATTTCCATGTGCAGGGTGTCACCGTGCTTGACGGGAGCAAGCATGCGCCATTTGTCGACGCCAAGAAGCGCGAGCAACGTGCCGTCGTTGATACCGCTTGCATACTGCAAACCGCCCATAATGGCGTAAACAAGCGGTCCGTGAGCAACCGGCTCGCCGAACGGCGTGCTCTTGCAATATTCCCAGTCCGTATGCACTTCGTTGAAGTCCCCGGACAGGCACGCAAAATTCACGATGTCTGTCGAAGTGATCGTGCGGGCCGAGGTCCTGATCGTCTGCCCAACCTCGAAATCTTCCCAATAAAG
>JACPTJ010000395.1 GCA_016192835.1 Betaproteobacteria bacterium | reverse complement strand
CCCCCAGTGGGGCGCCTTCCACCGACGAAGACGTGCTGGAGCAGCTCGCGCTCGATTATCCGCTGCCGAAGCTGATCCTCGAGTACCGCGGTGTCGCCAAGCTTAAATCGACCTATACCGACAAGCTGCCGCGCATGGTTAATCCGGGCACCGGGCGCGTGCACACCAATTATGCGCAGGCCGTGGCGATTACCGGCCGTCTCGCCAGCAACGACCCGAACCTGCAGAACATTCCGGTGCGCACGGCGGAAGGCCGCCGCATCCGCGAGGCGTTCATCGCGCCGCCCGGGAGCAGGATCGTGTCGGCGGACTATTCGCAGATCGAGTTGAGGATCATGGCGCATATCTCGCAGGACGCGAACCTGCTCAGGGCGTTCGCGGCCGGCGAAGACGTGCACCGCGCGACTGCGGCTGAAATTTTCGGCGTCGAGCCGGGCGCCGTCGATGCCGAGCAGCGGCGTTACGCCAAGGTGATCAATTTCGGTCTGATCTACGGCATGTCGGCGTTCGGCCTGGCCTCCCAGCTCGGCGTTGAGCGTGCCGCGGCGCAGCAGTACATGGACCGTTACTTCACGCGTTACCCGGGCGTCGCGGAATACATGCGGACCACGCGCGAGAAAGCGCGCGAGCAGGGTTACGTTGAAACCGTGTTCGGCCGGCGCCTGTGGCTGCCCGAGATCAGGAGCAGCAACGGCGCGCGCCGGCAGGGTGCGGAACGCGCCGCGATCAACGCGCCGATGCAGGGCACGGCTGCCGATCTGGTCAAGCTCGCGATGATCGCGGTGCAGCGCTGGCTTGCCGGCGGCGCAATGCGCACGAAGCTCATCATGCAGGTGCACGACGAACTGGTGCTCGAAGTTCCCGACGCCGAGGTGGCAGCGGTGCAGGAACACCTGCCGCGGCTGATGAACTCAGTCGCGTCACTTGCGGTGCCGCTCGCGGTCGATCTGGGAACGGGGTCGAACTGGGATCAGGCGCACTAAGAGTTTCAGGCCCGCCAGTTTTTCGAGTAAAACTCGCACACGACGCGCTTCTCGGCGTCGTAGGACAAGCCTTCTCCCGATTTCAGGTCGGCCGCGGTGTATGAATGATGTTCGACACCGAGGTGGTCGACCAGCATCTGGAAGACGTCAACGAGCCGCGCGTCGAGGGCAAAAACCCAGCAATACTTCGACAACTGCCGGCGCTGGGTCGCGTCTTTATCGAGGGCCAGCAGCGCGGTTTTGTAACGCTCGACCGGTTTAGGGTCGTGTCCCGCAAACGAAAGCTCGACGGTTACCAGAAAATTGCCTTCGGCCGCGACATTCCTGGCCTTCCAGAGTTCCTTTTCGTCTTGAGTAAGACCGATGTAGAAACGCGGCATGATGGGTTTGCTCCGTGCAGTGTTGCGGCCAACTATGCAGCTCTTTCAGGCCACGCCCGCGGCGTGGGCCTGCTGATCGGCGTGATAGCTCGAGCGCACCAGCGGCCCGCATGCGGCGTGCGCAAATCCCATGGCGGCGGCGTGGCGTTCGAATTCCCGGAAAACCGCCGGTTCGGCATAGCGCGCGACCGGCAGATGATGCACGCCCGGCTGCAGGTACTGGCCGAGCGTCAGCATGTCGACGCCATGCGCGCGCAGGTCGCGCATGACTTCCAGAATTTCGGCGTCGGTTTCACCCAGCCCCAGCATCAGCCCCGATTTGGTCGGGATGTGCGGCACGCGCGCCTTGAAGCCCTTGAGCAGCCGCAGCGAATTTCCGTAGTCCGCGCCAGGCCGCACCTGCCGGTAGAGGCGCGGTACGGTTTCGAGATTGTGGTTCATGACGTCCGGCGGACACCCGGCAAGCACGTCGAGCGCGGCCTCGAGCCGGCCGCGGAAATCCGGCACCAGCACTTCGATGCGCGTCGCGGGCGAGGCTACGCGCACCGCGCGGATGCAGGCGGCGAAGTGCCCGGCGCCGCCGTCGCGCAAATCGTCGCGATCGACGCTAGTGATCACGACGTAGGCGAGCTTGAGCGCGGCTATGGTCGCGGCGAGGTTGGCCGGCTCGGCGTCATCGGGCAGCAGCGGCCGGCCGTGCGCGACATCGCAGAACGGGCAGCGCCGCGTGCACAGGTCGCCAAGGATCATGAACGTCGCGGTGCCCTTGCCGAAGCACTCGCCGATGTTGGGGCACGAGGCTTCCTCGCACACGGTGTGCAGGTTGCGCGCGCGCAGGATGTGCTTGATCTCCTGGAAGCGCTGGCCGTTGCCGGACTTGACGCGGATCCACTCCGGCTTTTTCAGCCGCTCCACCGGCACGATTGTTATCGGGTTGCGGGCGGTCTTCGCTTCGCCCTTTTGTTTTTCGGTGATTGCTGTCATAACATTATTGAAACCACAGATGAACACAGATGAACACAGATTTCGAAAAAATCTTCATCATATAGAATACAGTGGTCGTCGAAAAAACATGCGCAATATCCTCGATGTCCTCTGTAACTCTTGAATTCGGTGTGATCCGTGTTTATCTTTGTTCATCTGTGGTTCCATCGGCATTTAACCGCAGCAGCAGGTGCTCGACCAGTTTCGCGCTCAGCGCGTCGAGCGCTTCCGCGATGCCGAGATCGCGTGTCTGCGTGACGGCGAGTCCTGGATAGCCGCACGGGTTGATCGCGTCGAACGGGCTTAAGTCCATGTCGACGTTGAGCGCGAGCCCATGATAGCAGCAGCCGTTCCGGATGCGCAGTCCGAGCGCGGCGATCTTCGCCTCGCCGACGTAGACACCTGGGGCGTCGTTGCGGCGGTGCGCGATTACGCCGCAAGCGCCGAGCGTGTCTATCGCGGCCTGTTCCATCATTCTGACCAGCGGCCGCACGCCCAACCCGCGGCGGCGCATATCGAGCAGCAGATAGATCATCAGCTGGCCGGGACCGTGATATGTGATCTGCCCGCCGCGGTCGCTCCTCACCACCGGAATGCCGTTGGCGACGCGCGGCAGGTGCTCGGGTTTGCCCGCGACGCCCAGCGTGTAAACGGGCGGGTGCTGCAGCAGCCAGATTTCATCCGCCGTATCCGCCGTGCGCCCGGCGGTGAAGTCCTGCATGGCGCGCCAGGCGGGCTCGTAGTCAATCAGGCCGAGCGACCTGATTTTGGGAGAGGCGAGAGGAGAGAGCACGGTTCTCAAAGCACCATGACCACCATCGGATGGTCGCAGAGTTCCTGATACAGGGCATCGAGCTGGACGCGCGACGTCGCGTTGATCACACAGGTGATGCTCAGGTATTTGCCGTGCTTGCTGCTTTTCATTTCCAGCGTCGCGCCGTTGAAGTCAGGCGCATGACGGCTGATCACTTCGAGCATCGCCTGCGCGAACCCCGCGCGAGTATGCCCCATGATCTTGATGGGGAACTCGCACGGGTATTCGATCAGCGGCGGGTCCTGCATGCCGGTCAGGCGGCGCGGCGCATTACCGCCTGTTTGAAGTCCTGGTACAACGCGTAGATGCGGCGGAAGATAGCGCCGGGCCTGCCGTCGCCGACCGCGCGGCCGTCGAGTGCGGTCACCGCCAGCACTTCCTTGGTCGATGAGGTGATCCAGATTTCCTGCGCGGTCTTGACCTCCTGTTCCGACACTTCGCGCACCTCGAGCGGAATCCGGTTCGCGCCAGCGAGCTCGAGCACAACGTCGTAGGTGATGCCGGGCAGGATCAGGTGGTTTTTCGGCGGCGCGAGCAGCACCCCGTTGCGCACGATGCACACGTTGCACGCCGAGGCTTCGGTCAGGTAGCCATCGCGGAACAGCACAACTTCGACGACGCCGGCATCGACGGCGGCTTGCTTGAGCAGGCAGTTGCCGAGCAGCGACACCGACTTGACGTCGCACTTGAGCCAGCGAAAGTCGGTCGCCGTGACGCAGGCGATGCCGTTTTCGACCTGCTCGCGCGGCGGGGTGACGAGCGGGCTGCTCATCATGAATACCGTCGGCTTCGCGTCCTGCGGGAACTCGTGGGCGCGCCTGGCGGCGCCGCGCGTGATCTGGAAATAAACCGACTGGTCATCGCCCGGATTGCGCGCAATGATGTCGTGAGTGAGCCGCGTCCACTCCGCGTCCGTCAGCGGGTTTGCGAGCCGGATGCCGTCGAGGCTGTGCTGCAGCCGCCGCAAGTGCTCGGGCAGCCGGAACGGGTGGCGCGAATAAACCGGGATCACCTCATACACGCCGTCGCCGAAAATAAAGCCGCGGTCGAGCACCGGAATGCGCGCCGCCTCGAGCGGCATGAATTCGCCGTTGAGATAAGTGATGTCTGTGGCCATGGTCACTCCGTTTTACGGAAAGTCGCTCGTAAAATTGAACAGCAGCCGGATCGAGTCCCAGCCGCGCCCGAGTACTCCCGCCAGCGTGACTGCCTCAAGCGCGACCACCGGAAATTCGGCGTACGGCTTGCTGTCGAGCGCGAGTTTCATCGTGCCGATTCGCTGCCCGACGCCGATCGGCGCGAACAGCGGCTGCTCACTTTCGAGCACGGCTTTCAGCTTGTCAGCCTGTCCTTTGGGCGGGCTGATATACAGATCGTCGAGAAACCCCACTTTGACGTTATTGCCGCTGCCTTTCCAGACCCGCAGGCTCGCCACCGGCCGGGATTTCTCATAGAGCTTCACACTATCATAAAACTGAAAGCCGTAATTGAGCAGCTTCTGGCTTTCCGCCGCGCGCGCCGCTTCGGAGGCGGCGCCGAGCACCACCGAGAGCAGGCGGCGCTCGCCGCGCCGGGCGGACGTGATCAGGCAGTAGCCCGCGTTT
>JACPTJ010000033.1 GCA_016192835.1 Betaproteobacteria bacterium | reverse complement strand
GTCTTGACCAGCAGGATGCTTTTAGCCATCGATGTGAAGCGGTGACACGCCGACGATAACGCGCGTAGCCTACACTCAAACTCTCAATCCGCATAGAATAGGCGCCGTTCGTTCGTTGCGTGCCGCAGCGCTGCAACGATCTTCTTGCTGAGAAAAATGCAACCGTAGCCCATGCGTTTGTCCCGCGTTCTGATCACCGGAGGCAGCGGCCTGCTCGCGCTGAATTGGGCCTGCTGCATGCGCGCGAGCCACGAGGTTATCCTCGCCCGCCACTCGAGGAAAATAACGCTCGACGGGGTGAGCGTCGCGAGCCTTGACCTCGAGTCTGACGCTACCCTGACGAAGCAGCTGGAGGTTATCCGCCCCGGTCTGGTCGTTCATACCGCCGGCCTCGCCAGTGTCGATCTTTGCGAACAGCAGCCCGCCGCGGCGATGCATGCCAACGCCGAGCTCGCACGCAATGTTGCTTTGGCAACCCGCCGCCTGAATATCAAACTGATTCATGTTTCAACCGATCACCTGTTTGATGGCTCCAGATCCCTGTATACGGAAACCGACCCGCCGGCGCCCCTGAATGTCTACGGGCGCACGAAACTCCAGGCCGAACGATGGGTGGCGCAGGAAAATCCCGACGCCATGCTCGTGCGCACCAATTTTTTCGGCTGGGGACATCGTTATCGCCAGTCTTTCAGCGACTGGATCATCTACAGCCTGCGCGCCGGCCGGTCGGTGACCATGTTCGACAATGTTTTTATCACGCCGATCCTCGCTGATGTTCTCGCCGCGTCTGCACACGAGCTGGCCAGCAACGATGAGCGGGGAATTATCAATCTGGCGGGGGATGAAAGAATTTCGAAATATGATTTTGGCTTGCGACTGGCGGGGATTTTCGGCCTGCCTGATGGTCTGATCCAGCGCGGAAGTCTCTCGAGGTCACGCCTGGTGGCCGAACGCCCGCTCGACATGTCGCTGGCCAACGCCCGGGCACGGCAGAAACTCGGCAGAAACCTGGGCTCTCTGGACGGCTTTCTATTGAGGCTGCTCGAGCAGGAGTCCGCAGGCCGGAGGAACGAGCTCTTGACCGCGGTAACGGAGTAAAGATCCCCTTCACCGCCTGATCGCCCGCGGTCTGCAGCTTGCCAAGAACGGCGTTTCGCGATTTAATAGCGTCTGTTCAACCATTGAACGCATACCCGGCCATGCTCTCAGACGAGTATCGTTACAAGATTCTGCGCCTGCTCGAAGCAGACCCCGAGATGAGCCAGCGCGACCTCGCGCGGGCGCTCGGCGTGAGCCTCGGCAAGGTCAATTACTGCCTGCAGGCGCTGATCGACACCGGCCTTATCAAGGCCAACAACTTCAAGAACAGCCACAACAAGCAGGCCTACATGTACCTGCTGACCCGCAAGGGGTTCGCCGTCAAAGCCCGCGCGTCGGTTGATTTTCTGCAACGCAAGGTGGCCGAGTACGAGGCCCTGCGGCGCGAGATCGAAATCCTCAAGCGCGAGGTAACTCATTGAAAAGAATTCCGTATGGCCAACATTTCCTGGATGAAGACGACATCCGGTCGGTGGTGGATGTATTGCGCCACGGCTGGCTGACGCAGGGACCCAAAGTCGGCGAGTTCGAAGCGGCCGTCGCGGCCCGCGTGGGCGCGAAGTATGCCGTTGCCGTCAGCAGTGGCACCGCAGCGCTGCACATCGCATGCATGGCCGGCGGCATCGGCAAGGGCGACACCGTCGCTACGACCCCGAATACGTTTGTGGCGAGCGCCAACTGCGCAGCTTACGTCGGAGCAACGCCACAATTCTCAGATATCGATCCCGAAACGCTGAATCTCGATCCCGAGAAACTGGCCCGGACGTGCGCCGACCTCAAGCAGGTCAAGGCCATCATTCCGGTTCATTTTGCGGGAATGCCGTGCAACATGCCGGTGATCCGCAAAATCGCCGACCGGTTTGACAGCATCGTGATTGAAGACGCGGCACACGCACTGGGTGCCACTTATGACGATGGCCGGCCTGTCGGCAGCTGCGCTTATTCGGATATGACCGTCTTCTCCTTTCATCCGGTCAAAATCATCGCCACCGCGGAAGGCGGCATGATCACCACCAACAGCCGGGCGCTTTACCAGGATTTGCTGCGACTGCGCAGCCACGGCATCAACAAGGGCGATGACCCCCCCCTTCATCCGGAGCACGCTTATACGGACGGAGCTCTGAATCCGTGGTATTACGAGATGCGCGAGATCGGGTTCAACTACCGCATTACCGATGTGCAGTGTGCGCTCGGCACCTCTCAGCTCGAAAAGCTTGATCGTTTCTTGACGCGGCGGCGTGAGCTTGCCTTGAGGTATGACAGCATCCTGGCGGAAATACCGCATGTGACTCCGACCCAGCGCGCGGGCCGTTCGACTAGCGCTCACCATCTCTACGTGGTTCGTATCGATTTCGAGGCTGCGGGGCGGTCGCGCGCTTCATTCATGCGCGAACTCATTGCGCGGAACATTATCTGCCAGGTTCATTACATACCCGTGCATTACCATCCCTATTACCGCGCCAACGGACATCGCCATGATCGCTTTCCGGTGGCGGAGCACTACTACGAGCAAGCGCTGAGCCTGCCTCTTTATTATGAGCTCAGCGATGAAGACCAGGACTACGTTATCGCGCAAATCAAGGGGCTGGTGGCATGACGCAGTTGGGTCTCGGGACGGCCCAGTTCGGTATGCCATACGGCGTCTCCAACCGGCAAGGCCAGACCCCGCACGCTGAGCTCGTTGCGATACTTGCGCTCGCAAGCAGCGCGGGGATTCGCGTGCTCGATACCGCGGCTCTCTATGGCAACAGCGAGGCCGCGTTGGGCGCGGCGCTGGCGAAAAAACACCCGTTTCGCATCGTTACGAAGACACCGGATTTCAGGGCTTTGCCTGATCCGGTCCAGGGCGCCGCCGAACTCAGGAAAACGTTTGAGCGCTCGCTGTCCAGCCTGCGCCAGCCGCGGGTCTATGGCCTGCTCGCGCATAATGCAGGCGATCTGCTCAGGCCCGGCGGCGATATGATCTGGCGCGAAATGGAGGGGCTGCGCAGCCAGGGACTCGTCGAGAAGATCGGCGTTTCGGTTTATGGGGGAAATCAAATCGACCAGATACTCGGTGCGTTCGCTCCCGACATAGTTCAGTTACCCGTTAACGTTTTTGATCAGCGCCTGGTCGACAGCGGGCACCTGGCACATCTCAAGAGTATTGGGGTTGAAGTGCACATCCGCTCCATTTTTTTGCAGGGCCTGTTGTTGATGGCGCAAGATCAAATACCTCGTTACTTCGATGGGTTCAGATCTCACATCACCAGCTACTTTGACCGGCTTGCGAGCGCACATATAGGCAAGATCGAAGCCGCATTGAGTTACGCCCTGCAGAAAATCGATTTCGCTCAGTTTGCCAATAACGATCCCGATTGGGTTGATCCTTCCCGCTGGCAAATCAATGCCGGCTGATTGAGAGATAGACCAAGTGATCGTCGCAATTTTGCAGGCCAGACTCAGTTCTTCACGGCTACCGGGCAAAGTGATGCTGCCCGTGCAGGGTGAACCGATGCTGATCAGGCAGGTCGAGAGAATAGCTCGCGCCAAACGCATCGGCCGGATAATTGTTGCCACCAGCGCGACCCGCAGCGACGATTCCCTCGCCGAGTTGTGCCGCGCCAGGAACATCGAGTTATTTCGCGGCGACCTTGATGACGTCCTCGATCGCTTTTATCACGCGGCAAGTCCTCTCGGCCCGGAATATGTTGTGCGGCTTACGGGTGACTGCCCGTTAGCGGATCCCGCGATCATCGACGCAGTGATTGATTTCTGCATCGCCGGCAATTTTGACTATGCCTCCAACGCCCTGGAGCCCACGTTCCCGGATGGCCTGGACGTGGAAGTCATGAAATTTCATTGCCTGCGGGACGCGTGGGTCAATGCCAGACTGCCCTCTCATCGAGAGCATGTGACGCCCTATATTTATCAACATCGCGACAAATTCAGGGTCGGCAGCTTTAAGCAGGCCATCGATCTCTCGGCTTTACGATGGACCGTAGATGAAACGCAGGATTACCAGCTGATTTGCAGGATTTACGATGCCTTATATCCCGATAACCCTGCGTTCACCAGTGATGATGTCATGCATTTCCTGCGCGGCCATCCGGAGTTAAACACTCTCAATAGGAAGTTTCAGCGTAATGAGGGTTACCAGAAATCCCTGGATCAGGATGAGGCGCTTATCCGGGACATTAAGCGATAGGAAAATCATGGCCAACCGATACGCTCAGTCCGAAGCTATGCTCACACGGGCATTACAATCGATCCCCCTTGGTTCGCAAACCTTCAGCAAAAGCATCACCCAGTATCCCCGCGGGGTTTCGCCACTGTTTCTCGTGCGCGGAAAGGGAAGCCGCGTATGGGATGTGGACGGTAATGAATATATCGACTTCGTTAACAGCCTCGCCGCAATCACGTTGGGCTATAACGACCCGGACGTTACCGCAGCAGTAAGAAAACAACTCGATGACGGGGTGATATTTTCCCTCGCGCATCCGGTCGAAGTCCTGGTTGCGGAAAAAATCATCGAGATGGTGCCATGCGCCGAGATGGTGAGATTTGGAAAAAATGGCTCCGATGCCACTGCGGGCGCGATTCGACTGGCACGGGCGTACACCGGCAGGGATCACGTACTCGTTTGCGGTTATCACGGCTGGCAGGACTGGTACATCGGAACCACCGCCCTCAACCGGGGGGTGCCCGCCGCGGTTCGCGCGCTGACCCATAGCTTTGCCTACAACGACCTCGATGGCCTGGAAAAGCGGTTTATCGAACTGCCCGGGCAGATTGCGGCGGTAATTATCGAGCCGATGAACGTGTCAGAGCCGCGGGATGGATTTCTCGAAAAAACCAAGGCGCTTGCGCACGCGCATGGTGCGCTGATGGTTTTTGACGAAACCATCACCGGATTCAGATATGCAAACGGCGGCGCGCAGGAATACTTTGGCGTCACGCCGGATCTCGCAACCTTCGGCAAGGGAATCGCGAACGGCTATCCCTTGTCAGTGTTGGCGGGACGCAAAGACATCATGACGCTGATGGAGGAAGTATTTTTTTCGTTCACCTTCGGCGGCGAAACCTTGTCGCTGGCAGCTTCCCTCGCAACCATGAGCAAGCTGCAAAAAGAGCCTGTGCTCGAGACCATCGCCGCACGCGGTTCTGATTTGCTTGCGGGGCTCAAGAGCCTGATCGATCGCCATCAGCTTGGTGATTGCCTGAGCACAGCCGGGCATCCCGCCTGGTCGTTTCTGATAATCAAGGATACCCCGCGTTGCTCGCAATGGCTCATCCGCACTTTCATGCTGCAGGAAATGTTCGCCAGGGGAATACTCTGGATCGGCAGCCACAACCTGAGTTACTCTCACTCGCGGCAGGATATCGACAGGCTGCTGAACACATATGACGAGATATTCGGTTTGCTGCGGGGGTTTCTTGAGGCGGGAACGCTCGAGTCGCAGCTCCGGTGCGAGCAATTACAGCCGTTGTTCCGGGTACGCTAAGCGGTCATGGCAATGCGAATTGTGGTACGAGTGGATTCCTCTGTCCGGATTGGCACCGGCCACCTGATGAGGTGCCTTACCCTCGCGGAAGTGTTGCGGCAGAATGGGGTCGGCGTGAGTTTCGCCTGCCGGCCCTTGCCGGGAAACATGATGGCGCTGATCGAGGCCCGGGGTCATACGCTGCGCACGTTACCAGGCGACGATCCACGCGATCAGGTTGAAGAGCTGCTGCCGGACTGGGAAAAGGACGCCGCCGGGATGGCGGGAATATTAAATGACATCGGGACGGTCGATTGGCTGATCGTAGACCACTACGGTCTTGACTACCGCTGGGAGCGCACGATCAGGCCGTTCGTGCGCCGAATCATGGCTATTGACGATCTGGCGAACCGCAGGCACGAATGCGACCTCCTGCTGGACCAGAATTATTATCGAGATGCTGCTACCCGCTACGCAGGGTTGATACCGGTGTCCACGCAGACATTGCTGGGTCCCCGCTATGCGCTGCTGCGGCCCGAGTTTGAAACGTTTCGTCACCAGGCGCGAGGCCGTAATGGGCGGGTCAAAACGGTCCTGGTTTTCCTTGGCGGGACCGATCCCGATAACGTCACCGAAATTGCGATTCGGGCCATGCAATCCGATCGGAGCCTGAAACTGGAGTTTCATGTGGTAGTCGGCGGCAGCAACCCGCACAGAAAGCAAATCGAGGCCATCTGCCGGGAAGACCCCAGATTCCGCTATCAGTGCCAGGCGGAAAACATGGCAGAACTGATGACCAAAGCCGATCTGACACTCGGTGCGGGGGGCGCGACCACCTGGGAACGCTGTTTTCTTGGCCTGCCCGCAATCATTGTGGCGACGGCAGAGAACCAGATCCAGACAACCCAGGACCTGGCCGCGAACGGCGTCTGCTGGTTTCTGGGACGGGCGCGCGACCTGACGGAAGCACCGCTGGCAGCCTGTGTTACAAACGCCATACGGGACCCCGGGACGCTGAGAATCATGAGTGCCAAAGCCATGGACATCATGGGCGAAGACGATACACTGCCGACGGGCCGGATTGTCAACTCGATGCTGGACGGCCGGCGCCGCGCGGGGTCGACCTAGCAACAATCGTCCCGATAGTCGTCCGGGGACCAATTTAATGACACAGCCGCTGCATTGTTTTTCGACCTACCTGCTGGATCCGGTGCCCGCCGCGCTTTGGCAGCGCGCCGAACCGATGCCGGGAATCAGGCTTGGGCTCTGCCAGACGTGCGGCTTTTATCACGTCGATCCCTATCCGCCCGAAGACTACCTGCGGGAGTTTTATGGCAAATATGAAATGCCCACGGCGCAAGCCAATCTTGCCGAGACCGCGAGATTGCTGGCCCGCACGGCGCGCAAGGAAACCCGGGTTCTCGACATGGGCTGCGGTGACGGGTCATTTCTCCAGGAGCTGCATAAACTGGGCTTCCGTAACCTTTCGGGATTCGATCAAGGCCCGGCGGTCGAGCGCGCCAGGGCGCTCGGCATCGCCGATATCGCGCAATCCAACGTATGGAAATTCCTGGAAGAAACGGAGCGCGGCCGCAAAAACGATGCCGAAGCGGTCGTGATGGTGAACGTGCTGGAGCACGTCGTTGAGCCGCTGACACTGCTGCGGCGGATTCACCGCGCTTTACCTGATGAGGGTCTTCTTTGCGTCACCGTACCCAACGATTTCAGCCCTTTGCAGCAGGCCTTTCTGAAGGTCAAGGGGCACCTGCCCTGGTTCGTATGTCTGCCCGACCATCTGAACTACTTCGATTTCAATACGCTGAAGCATGCGCTTGACAGCACCGGCTTCAGGGTCATCGATCAGACCGCCTTATACCCACTCGAATTATTCTTGCTGCAGGATCTGGATTACGTTGCCGACCCATCCCTGGGTCCGATCGCCCATCAGCGGAGAGTCGATTTCGAGAACAACCTCAAGCAAGCGGGCATGACCGACGTGCTTGACCATTTTTACCGGACCCTGGCTGCGGGCGGGTATGGCCGCGACGTAATGATCGTCGCAAGAAAAACGATTCCCGGCCCGAACGTTCAGAGCCGGATGCCGGGATAACCCGGGGCGGCAGGTAACCATGCGGCTGGCCCTGATCGGCGACATTCATGGCAACTCGGCAGCGCTGCGCGTGGTACTCGACCACGCCGCCTCTGAAAACGTCGATATGCTTCTGGTTACTGGCGATCTGGTCGGGTATTACTTTGATCCCAGGGGAGTTCTCGACTTGCTCGCGCCGTGGCAAAAATACATCGTCAGGGGAAATCATGAAGACATGCTCGCAAGCGCCCGGCGCGATCCCGGGGAGCTGCCCCGAACTCAATTGCGGTACGGAAGCGGATTACGCATCGCCCTTGAAACCCTGTCGGCCGAAGAGCTCGACGCGCTATCCGCGCTGCCACACCCGCTGGACCTCAATCTGGACGGCATGCATATTTTGCTTTGCCACGGCGCGCCATGGGACAACGATTGTTACGTTTACCCCGACGCCGGCGCCGGCCTGACGCTACGTTGTGCGATACCCGGCTATAACCTTGTCGTTTTGGGGCACACGCATTACCCGATGATGCGCAAGACGGAGGAGACCATAATCATCAACCCCGGCTCGGTGGGGCAACCACGCAATCGCAAGCCTGGTGCTCAATGGGCACTGATCGATACGCAGAGCGGAGACATGGATTTACGCAGCGAAAGCTATGATTACGCCAGCGTAGCGGCCGAAGCGCGAATGCGGCATCCCGAAATGCCATACCTCGCCGAAGTACTGGAACGGGAATGACCACGGTACTGATCACCGGCATCGGTGGAGACATCGCTCAATGCGTTGCAACCATAGTTCGTGAGAGCGCCGGCGCCCGCTATAAGCTGGTCGGCTGCGATACGCACGACCAGCACGGCGGAAGGCTGTATGTGGACGCTTTCAGGCGTGTCCCGCGCGCGGGGGATGCCGTCTATGTCGAATCGCTGATGTCTCTTGTCAAAGCGGAATCGGTGGATATCGTCATACCCATGTCGGAGCCCGAACTCGACGTGCTCTGCCATGTGATGTCCGAGCATTCGGGCGTGCATTGGATCACTCCCGGCCCCCAGGTGATCAAGGTTGGCGTGGACAAACTCCTGACGGCGCAGGCACTGGCCAGCGCCGGAATAATGATGCCCTGGACCCAATCTGTCAGCGCCGGATTACCGCCGGCTTACCCCTGCATCGTGAAAGAACGCAGGGGCTCCGGGTCCCGGGCCGTGTTCACGGCCAACAACCGTGAAGAAGCCGAATATTTATCGGCACGTCATCC
Organism: Betaproteobacteria bacterium; assembly: GCA_016192835.1. Lineage (GTDB taxonomy): Bacteria > Pseudomonadota > Gammaproteobacteria > Burkholderiales > SG8-41 > PALSA-1004. The sequence continues at coordinate 3,247 of JACPTJ010000033.1, read as the reverse complement.
CGACGCGATTTACCAGGAGTATCTGCATCCCGATGATGGCGAGGTCACCTGTGCCGTTTACCGTACCCGCGATGACCGTGTCGCAGTCTTGCAGCTATTACGCAGGCTGGTCGGCGGATTCACCGGATGGGCGCGGGTGATTCAGGATCCGGCGATCCAGGAAACCTGCGTACGCGCAGCCCATGCATTGAATCTGCGCGGCAGCATGAACATTCAGTTGAGAATGACCGTATCCGGACCCCGTGTTTTTGAAATCAATCCCAGATTTTCTTCGACGGTGCTGATGCGGCATCGGATCGGATTTTCAGACGTGACATGGAGCGTGCAGGAAACCGCCGGCTTGCAAATCGAATTCCCGCGTATACCGGCAGGGACGACGATCGTGCGCACCCAGGGCGCAGCAGTCATTAACTGAGAGGCCAGTATGGTGAAAGACATCAGTATCGCCGGACGCTTGATTGGCGCGTCCCATCCGCCTTACATCGTCGCGGAGATGTCGGGGAACCATAACGGATCGCTTGACCGGGCCCTGAAAATTGTCGAGGCCGCGAAACATTCCGGGGCGGACGCGGTCAAGCTGCAAACTTACAAAGCCGCGACCATGACCCTGAACGTCGACCACCCCCGATTCAGGGTTGGAGGATCGAATCCATGGTCCGGAGATCACCTTTATGAACTGTATGAGAAAGCCCACACGCCGTGGGAATGGCATCGGGAGATCTTTGATTACGGCAAGAGCCTGGGGATTGCGGTATTCAGCTCGCCGTTTGATGCGACCGCGGTAGATCTTCTCGAATCGTTAAATGCTCCAGCTTACAAAATCGCCTCTTTCGAACTGGTGGATCTCGATCTTATCCGGCGCTGCGCGTCCACCGGCAAGCCGATCATCATTTCCACCGGGATGGCGTCACTGATCGAGATCAGCGAGGGGGTTGCGGCCGCCCGGGAGGCAGGAGCGGCGGATATTATCGTATTGAAGTGCACGAGTGCCTATCCGACCCCGCCGGAAGACATGAATCTGAGGACCATCCCGCACCTAGCGCAGGCGCTCGACGTCCACGTCGGCCTTTCCGATCACTCGATGGGCGTGGGCGCCGCCGTAGCCGCGGTAGCGCTTGGCGCGGTCTTTATCGAGAAACATTTCACTCTTGCGCGCAGCGATGGGGGCGTTGACTCGACTTTTTCACTGGAGCCGGCGGAGCTTCAATCGCTGGTCACCGAAACCCGCGTCGCCCAGCTTGCGCTGGGCCAGGTCAGCTACGTCCCCAAGGACGTCGAATCCTCATTCCGGCGCTACCGCCGGTCGCTCTTTTTTGTGCGGGACGTCCCGGCAGGACAGCAAGTTTTGCCTGAAGACATCCAGGCCTTGAGACCGGGCGACGGGTTGCCGCCGAAGTATCGCACCGCCGTAGTCGGACGAACCGTGAAGGTGGCGGTCACCCGTGGAACGCCCGTGTCGTGGGCTGTCCTCGCTTAAGGCGCAACCGCAAACCGTGCAGATCCTGACCTCCAATTTCAAGCGCGAGCTGACGCTGAGGTTCCCGTTCGGAATCCTTCGCCCTCTTCTGGCGGCGGACATTCATCCCGGCTACGTCGCCGGCCTGAATGATCCCGAGGTCAACCGTTTCCTGGTCAACGTTCGCAAGGTCCGGCAGACAGCGACCAGCGTTATCGAATTTGTCGAGCAGAACCTGCTGGCGCCGGACGCCATCCTGTTCGGGATCTGGTTCCAGGGGGACACGCTCCACTGCGGGACGGTCCGCCTCCACAATCTGGGTTTGCAGAAAGACCGGGCCCAGATCGGCATCTGCGTCTTCGATCGCCGGCGCTGGGGCAAAGGGATGGGGACCTCCGCCCTCAGGACCGTTTCCGAATGGGCGTGTGGAGCTCTCGGCGTAAGCGCCATCGAAGCCGGCGTATACGCGGAAAACATGGCATCGCAAAAGATATTCGTCGCCGCGGGTTATGAATGGCGTAAGGACGTTGCCGATACCTACGAGCTGGATGGCCGGCCGACCACCGTCCGGTTCTACCGGTTTCCGGGATCAGGACGGCCCTCCTCAGGCGTGCCGCCGCAGTCCGGGTGAGCGCATCAGCGATGCCTCCGAAGTTTCACTCCGCACGGGCGTACGTCGCCTTTGACGAATCGGTCCGAAACGTGGAAACGTGGGTGTACGCGCGTACTCCGCGGTTCCGCGAGTTCGATGCCCGCGACGTTGCCAAGCGCCTCATCCAGAGAGTCGTCGAAATCGGATTGAATGAATTCGTCCTGGCGTGCGCTGGACGCCTGGATGCGGGGCAGGAACCACTGCCGGGGCCGCGATCTGCTTACTCCTGCGGTGGCCTGGTCATCGACGGTGCCGGCGGTCGAATCCGGGTTCGGGCGGCGTTGTTCTTGCGATCCGCCGGATTGTTTCTTGCGCATTGGACCCATGCGCTGCTCGTCCATGTTGCCGCGCTGTTCCGCAGGCCGGCGCTTGCCCGCGGGCCTGCGACGCTGGTCCATGGCGTCGGCGCCGCCGAGTTGAATCACGGCGGCAGCGACGAAGAGTTCCTGGCATTCTGCAAGCAAGGACCGATCGAGCCTTTGCGAAGCGCCCACCGGCTGATCGTGCAATCCATCAAGCCCATCTCGTCGTCGAGCCCGGCCGAGTGCAGTTACCACCGTGTACCCCTGTTCGCCCTCGTCCTCGAAAACCCGATCGGGATAGCTGAGTTCTTGCGGTTTCTCTTGAACCACATGAGAGCCCTTCTTCTCTTCGCGTTTGCGGTGGTCCGGCTCCCGGTGGTATGCATCGTGGGCCGTGACATCGCCTATCATGCGACCGCGATGCGGCTCAACCGGCAGGGAATGATCGAGAACATCATCATCACGAATTCGAACTACAGCGCACAGCCCCTATGGATGCGGCAATATCCCGGGAGAAACTACGCAACGCACATGGTCTGGTATTCACAAAATTCCATCCCCTTCGTTTATGCGTTCGACCCGGTCCGCACGCAATTACCGAATCATCGGCATTTCGCATTCGACGCGACCTGGGTCTGGACCGAAGGCTACGCCGATTACATCAGGAGCCTCGGCATTGGGGCGACGATCCATGTGGTCGGTCCTATTTTATGGTACCTGCCGAAGCCACCATTGCGGGAGCCCAACACGAAAGAAATTCGTGTCATGGTGTTCGACGTGACGCCGGTCCGACCCGAGGTTGCGAAGCGGATCGGCCTGGTTTACAACTACTACAGT